>JAJRTD010000331.1 GCA_024278435.1 Gammaproteobacteria bacterium
ACAATAAAATCAACCCGGCCCCAGGCCGATGCCCCGACGGTCCTGAATGCTTTTTTAACAAGTTCCGCGAAGCTTTTCTCCTGATCGTCCGTCAGGCCGCAGGGACAGATATACCGGGTATCATCGGCATCGTACTTGGCGTCATAATCATAAAATTTGTGCGGTGTTTCCAGCCTGATCATTGGCAGCACCTGGTCATCCAGAACAGCCGCGGTATACTCATCACCTTCAATCCAGCGCTCGGCAATCACGGTACCGCCGCACTGTTGTGCTTTTTGCCATGCCGTCACCAGCTCACCGGCCTGCTCTACCTTGCTCATGCCGATACTTGAACCTTCCAGAACCGGTTTCACGATCACCGGCAAGCCCAGTTTTTCCAGGGCCAGTGAACAGCTTTGCTCGGAATCAAGCACGCAGAAATCCGGTGTCGGTAAATCGTTTGCCGCCCATATCTGCTTGGTTTTTAATTTATCCATCGCCAGTGACGAAGCCATAACACCCGAACCGGTGTAGGGAAGCTCCAGCACTTCAAGCAGGCCCTGCATGGTGCCGTCTTCACCACCGCGTCCATGCAACACAATGAATGCCCGTTGATAATCACCTTTATCCAGTTCAGCAACAAAGTTTTCGCTGACATCAATGCCGTGAGCATCAATACCCCTGTTTTTCAAGGCCTGCAGAACCGCCTTACCACTTAACAGGGAAATCTCCCGCTCCGCGGACTGTCCGCCCATCAGCACGGCCACCTTGCCAAACTGTGTGTTTGCGACTGTCATTACTTCACAGCCTCCGGTTTTTCATCAGCCGCTTTTTCATCACCGACAATGCGTACTTCCGGCTGTAACAGAACACCGTGTTTGTGCTGCACGGTTGCCTGTATCAGTTTTATCAGTGCTTCAATATCGGCCGCACTGGCATTATTGTCATTGATAATAAAGTTGGCGTGTTTTTCTGAAACCACAGCACCACCGATACGCCTGCCTTTTAAGCGGCAATCCTCGATTAGCTGCGCGGCATATTTTCCCGGCGGGTTTCTGAACACGCTGCCGCAACTTGCCACGCCGGTCGGCTGCGCCAGGGCGCGTCTGGCAAGCAGCTGCTTTATATCCACCAGACTGTTGTCGGCAGTTTTTCTGTCCAGCTTTAAGGTGGCACTGACAAACCATTCGTTTTCCGGGCCTTTGACATGACGGTAGCCGTATTCAAATTCACTGGCCTGGCGTGTATGTATTTCACCACTGCGATCCAGGGTTTCCACCCGGGTGACCAGCGGCCAGGTTTCACCGCCAAAGGCACCGGCGTTCATCGCCAGCGCACCGCCGACCAGGCCGGGGATGCCGGCAAAAAATTCAGCGCCGGTTAACTTCTGGCGGTCACAGAAACGCGCCAGCTTGGCGCTGGCCACACCGGCACCGACATAAACACTGGTCTCATCAAGCAGTTCAAGCTGTGTCATTACACCCTGGGTGGCGATTACCGTACCGTTAAAACCGCCGTCTCTTACCAGGGTATTACTGCCCAGGCCCATCCATAGCAATTCTTCATCTGCAGGCAATATCCTGATAAAGGCAGCCAGCGCAGCGAGTGATCCCGCCTGGACATAACACCGGGCAACACCACCAGCACGCCAGCTGGTATGCCGAGCCATCGGCTCGTTTTCCAGTATAACGATGTTTTCAGAATCTGTTTTCATATCGCTAGTTAATGCTGCCGGCGCAGTCATTTCGACGCCCCCGGCAGGGTTGCTGTTAACTGTGAGGCAATGCGGCCGATGCTGCCGGCACCCATGGTTAATACCAGGTCACCGTCCTTTAATATGGATTGCAGTTCCGTTGCCAGTGTTTCAACATCATCAACGAAAATCGGGTTCACTTTTCCACGGGCACGAATAGCGGCACACAGGGCTCGGCCGTCAGCGCCGGGGATGGCTTCTTCGCCGGCGGCGAAGACTTCGGTCAGTACCAGCACATCACAGTCAGCCAGCACCCGGGAAAAATCCTCGAACAGGTCACGGGTACGGGTATAACGGTGCGGCTGAAAAACCACCACCAGCCTTTTTTCCGGCCAGGCATTTTTTGTTGCGTTTAATGTGGCTGCCACTTCGGTTGGATGATGCGCATAGTCATCGACCAGGGTTACCACGCCATTGTCCAGCGCGATGTCGCCATACATGTGCATGCGACGGCCAATGCCTTCAAATTTTTCCAGTGCCACCTGTATATGCCGCGTGGAGACACCCAGTTCATGGGCAACACTGATCGCTGCCAGTGCATTCAGCACATTGTGGCGACCGGGCATATTCAGGGTGATCTCTACCGGAGTTTCAGCATCGGGCAGCATCACATCAAACACTGTTTTTATTCCCCGGTAACGAATATTCGATGCACAGACATCGGCGTCATACTCGATACCGTAACGGATAACCGGACGGGTAATATCCTGCAGCAAACTACGCACTTCATCATCATCGACACAGACCACTGCCAGGCCATAAAAAGGCAGGTGGTGCAAAAACTCGACAAAGGCCTGTTTCAAACGTGAGAAGTCACCGCCATAGGTTGGCAGATGATCGGCATCAATATTGGTCACAATGGCAATCATTTGCTGCAGGTATAAAAAAGATGCATCACTTTCATCGGCTTCGGCAACCAGGTACTTACCTTTACCCAGACGGGCATGGGTGGCCGAACTGTTCAGCTTGCCACCGATAACATAAGTCGGATCCAGCCCGGCTTCTGCCAAAATACTGGCGACCAGCGAAGTGGTGGTGGTTTTGCCGTGCGTTCCGGCAACCGCAATGCCATGACTGAAACGCATCAGTTCCGCCAGCATTTCTGCACGCGGCACAATTGGAATGCGCTTTACCTTGGCCGCTGCCACTTCTACATTGGAAGGGTCGATTGCGGTGGATGTCACCACAACATCAACATCACTGACATTATCGGCGCTGTGCTGCGGATAGATTTTCACGCCCAGGCCCTGCAGACGCCGGGTAACGGCATTGTCGGCAATATCCGAGCCGCTGACCTCATAGCCCAGGGT
>JAJRTD010000332.1 GCA_024278435.1 Gammaproteobacteria bacterium
CCGTTGCCGGGTAACTTTTTTTAAGCTTCAGCTGGTAGAGCTGGCGACGCAGTCCTGCTATTGCACAGTAAAGCCAGGAAACCGGCCGTAAAACCAGCAATAGCAAGCGGCTTACAGAACCCGGCTCATACCAGTAATATTGCAGGGGTTTCATCGGTTGATACCAATATTATTTTTCTTCAAAGTGCATTTGATGCAAAGCGGCATAATGACCGTTTAAGGCGAGAAGTTCCTGGTGCCTGCCGCTTTCAACAATTCTGCCCCGGTCCATAACGATAATAACATCGGCATTTTCAATGGTTGACAGGCGGTGGGCAATGACCAGCGTGGTGCGGTTTTTCATCAGGTTCTCCAGCGACGCCTGGATAAAACGCTCTGACTCTGTATCCAGTGCCGAGGTGGCCTCATCAAGAATCAGTATGGGGGCGTCTTTTAGCAGGGCACGGGCGATGGCGATCCGCTGGCGCTGACCACCCGACAGCATAACCCCTCTTTCACCAACCATGGTCTGGAAACCATTGCCGGTTTCCATAATAAAGTCATATGCATAAGCGGCTTTCGCGGCCTCCACAATCTTTTCATGTGAGCATTCGTTCATCGTGCCATAGGCAATATTGTGCTCAATGGTGTCGTTAAACAGTACGACATCCTGCCCTACGTAGGAGATATGGCTGCGTAAATTATTCAGGCTGTAGTCTTCAATATTGACTTTATCCAGGCGGATTTCACCCTGGCTGACATCGTACAGGCGGGGGATCAGATTGAGCAGGGTTGATTTACCACTGCCGGAGCGGCCGACAAAAGCCACCGTTTGGCCAGGCTTGATTGTCAGGTTAATGTCTTTTACCGCCGGTTCGCTTTCACTGCTATAACAAAAAGTAACATTGTCATATTCAATCAGGCCGCTTACCTGGTCGGCCTGATAGCTTCCCCTGTCGGCTTCGGGTTGCAGGTCAATAAAATGAAAAACGCTCTCAGCCGCCGCAATACCGCGCTGTAATTCACTGACTATAGAGGTTAATGAACGTACCGGTGGTAACAGCATTGACATGGCTGTTATAAAGGAGACAAAGGTGCCGACGCTGATCTCCTTGATCATGCTGTCCAGTGTTGCCAGGTAAACGATTAAAGCCAGTGCGCAGGCGATTAACAGTTGAACAATGGGCGAACTGATTGCCTGTGTCATCTGCATGCGCAGGTTCTGCCGCCGGTTGCGGTCATTGACATGGCTAAACTGTTCCTCTTCGTATTCACGACCACCGAACACCTTGACCACAAGCTGGCCTTTTATCGATTCCTCAATAATGCGTGACACGCTACCCATGCTGTGCTGGATATTTCCGCTGATACTGCGGAAGCGTTTTGAAATGGATACCACCAGAAAAGCGACCACCGGTGCCACCGCAATAAAAACCAGAGCCAGTTTTGTATTGAGATAAAACATCCAGCTGACCAGGGCAATGACGGTTAATGCATCACGGATAAAAACGGTAATTGCCTTGGTGGTTGCATTTGCCACCTGCTCTACGTCATAGGAAAACTTTGAAATCAGTTCGCCGGAAGTCGCCTGGTCATAGAATGACTTTGGCAGCATGAGAAGGCGGGAAAACATTTCGGTACGTAATTCCCTGATCACATTGCGTCCGATAACGCTCATACCGTAACCCGAGGCAAAGGCCCCGATTACCCGGACAAGGAAAACGCCGATAATGGCCAGTGGTATCCAGCGGATGGTTTCCGGATCACGGTCAACAAAGCCGCCATCCATCATTGGCTGCATCAAGGCCGGAAAGGCGGTCGATGCCGCCGCCACGATAATCATGCCGAGAATCGCAATGATAAAGATACCCCAGTAAGTCAGGGCATAGGACAGCAGTCGACGGTAGAGAAAATAACTGCTGTTGGTGGATTTTTTATCTGGCATGACTTATCTGGCTTCAACGGTTGCAATAGACAGCCGTGTCAGACCCAGCTGTGAGGCCGCATCCATGGCCCTGACCACGGATTGATGCGGGGTATTGGCATCTGCCCGTAATACCAGGGAAATATCTTTATTGTCGCCGATGGTTTTACGCAAAGCCTGTTTCAGGGTGGCCAGTGACTGGTTAACAACCTGGCGATCATTGATAAAATAATTACCCTTGGCATCAATTGACAGCACCATTGGCTCAGTCTGCTGCTGAGTCGCCTTTACCGAAGATTCCGGCAGGGAAACTTTCAGGCGGGCGTGTTTATCAAACGTTGTTGAAACCATAAAAAAGATCAGCAATAGAAACACAACATCAATTAACGGCGTTAAGTTGACCTCAACACGTTCTTCTTTGTGGCCCGGGCGCAGGTTCATTTATTTCCCTTCCGCGCAATCGGCATGCGGCTGCCGGTTATTATGTAACACATCGACCATCTTGATGGCTTCACGCTCCATTTCAACCACAATACCATCGACCTTGCGGCGGAAATAGCGGTAGAAAATCAGGCTGATAATAGCGACCGTGAGGCCGGCTGCGGTCGTAATCATGGCCTGGGAAATACCGCCGGCCAGTGCACCGGGGTCGCCAACTCCATGCTGGGTAATGGCTGCAAAGACACTGATCATACCGATCACCGTACCGAGCAGGCCGAGTAACGGTGATATTGAAGCAATGGTTCCCAGCGTGTTTAAAAAGCGCTCCAGGTCATGCACCACTTCACGCCCTCTTTCTTCAATGGTTTCCTTGATACGTTCACGGCTCTCATTGCGGTTTAACAGGCCGGCACTTAAAATCTTGCCCAGTGCCGACTCCTTGCTCAGGGCTTCAATATCGCTACGGCTCAGGCTGTCCTGTTTGATCGAGTTCCATACCGTGGCCACCAGGTGCTTGGGCAGTACTTTCTCACGACGCAGGCTCCAGAAACGCTCGGCAATAATAGAAATTGAAATAATGGAACACAAGATAATGGGTAGCATTAGCCAGCCACCGGATTTTACTAATTCAAACACATGTCACCTTTGAATAAGACACCGCTAAAGCCTGTTTAAGCGGTTGAATATTATTATTATATTTTCCAGAGCAACGGTCATTAACTCTGCTGCGCATATCTTACTTGATTTGCATTAAAGCCCATAGTGTCGCCGGTAAAATAGCCGAATAAAAATACAGCTTCAATTATAGCGGTGATGCCAGTATTTCCGGTTATTCAGGCGGTATTTTTCAATACTGATTTCTGCACCGTTTTTCAGGGTGACAGTAATAGCGCCGGTTTGATGGGTTTGCAGCGGTTGTATCCCTGCCGCCTGGTA
>JAJRTD010000333.1 GCA_024278435.1 Gammaproteobacteria bacterium
AGGTTAAAGATATCAACCCCATCGGCTTTTTTCGCTTTTGCCTCCACGTTCAGCCGGCCATTTCTTAACACGCTGATCTCGGTTGAAAACGCCACTTTTTCATTGCGCTCTTTGTGCATCTTGTCCGACAGCGCCAGCGTCACACCCTGCATACTGGAACTTGCATTAATGCGCACACTATAATCTTTTTCATAATGCGGTCTTTCTATATCAATCGACCATAACGACTCGCCACTGACCCAGCCCGCTGGTATCCAGTCGTAACGCTGTAACAGATAATCGGCATCGATAACACCTTCAAGGCTATAGACAATTACCTTACCGGCACCATCGTCGCGTGTAACAGCATTTAGCACTACGGGATTTCCCTGTACTGATGCCGATACAGAATCCGCAAAAACGTTATCCTCGGTAAAATCAACAAAACCATTTACGTCACTGAGGGTATAGCCCAGCGCATCGTAATATATTTCGGTATCGACAAGATTCAAATGGCCGTTGATATCAACTACCACTTCATCCATGTTCAGCGGCACTTCCAGTTCCAGTTTCAATTCGCTGCGACCGCCGAACTGAAACAGGCTGAATGCCTCGCCCAGTTTTTTCTTCAGTGGACTATTCAACACATATGACTGCACATTGATATTTTCCGCCTTTGCATCAGTAGTAACGGTTAAATGCGCATCCGTCAGGTCTTTTATTTCAGCCAGGCCATTATATAACCGGACATCCTGTGTTGTGCCTTTCGCATTTTCAACAACAAGCGACAGGTTGTTAAATTTTATGACTGCCGAGGTATCGCTTATTACCGGCCAGTCATCCAGAAAACGCATGGTGACTTTCTGCGCAGGAAATATAATTTCGAAAATACCGCTGTGATCATGATAGGGGAAATCGGCAAGCTGGCCATGCAGCATAAAACTGCCATTCGGTATATAACCATCGGTTACCGCCATATCCAGCCAGTCAACCAGTGACGGGTTCATTATGCCAACCGGTAAATAATGATGGGCATACTTGCCATAACCGTCAAAGAAGTCTGTTTGCACATCAGCAAAAACATCATTGTCCGGCGATAGTTGAATATCCATTCGGGTAAAAGAATTGATATGCCTGTTTTTAAGCTGCACCCTGTCACTGCTTAAATGCCATCCGGCCTTATCATGGCTGAGTAAAAGCTGCCCCTGAAGGGTTTGCACCTCTATCGCCTCCCTGAACATCTCTTTCATTTCGAACCGTGCATCCTGTGTAGCCAGATCGATAGTCGCCCGCTTGTTCTCGAAATGCAATGCAACATCAAGACCGCTCAGGTAAATGCCGTTAGCCGCATCGCGCGCAGAAAAATCGACAACATCGGCCGCAAAGTAAAGCTGTTTGAACAGCTTGTCCGGAGAGACATTTATCGGCAACTGAAGGTTAAGGTTATAGATGTCACCGTGCAGATGGTATTGACTGATGGTTCTGTAATCGGCCAGCTGCTTTTTGTTTAATATAAACCCAGCCATTTTTTCCACATCGGAAATACGTAAAAAGTCCGAACTCAGGTAATAATGCCCGTTGTCCTTGCTGGCCAGGATATTTGCCGCCTGCCCCCACGCCGGCTGCGCCTTGTTGCCGAACAGCAGGTTAGAAACCGCAATGTTCCAGTTGCCGGCATCCTGGACATAGCGGACATCGACTGCGAGGTGGTCTGTTTTCCAGCTTTTGGCGGTGGCATTGTTTTTAACAGCAAGCCTGTCGGCAGAAATACTGGCCAGCAGGGATTGAATATTGTTCTCCTGCAGAGTGCCCCATAAATCAATATCCAGCACCGCATCCAGCTGATGCGACTTCAGAAAACCGAACTTCCTGTTCCACTTTTTTACTTTCAGCTGTTTTGCTTCGACATAGACGTCCCCGGTCAGGGCATTTATATCACCCTGCAGGTTGGCAACAACCGCTATATTTCTGCCATAGTCTTCCGGCAGGTTCATGGAGAACTTTATATTATGATTCCCGAAACTGTTTTCAACATCAACGTTGACATCAAGCAGGCTGATCTCCAGTTTTTCACCGGTGTGATCCTTGTAATAAATATTACTGTCATGCAGCAGGTAATTGGAATTCTGCACCATGTACATAAACTGTTCCGGCAGTTCACTTGATCCTTCGCTGGTAAACTCGATGCCCTGAATCAGCCATTTGTTCTCTGACAGTTTTTCGATTGATAAATCGGTTCCCACCAGGCCGACATCGTTAACAATAAACTCCAGGCGGAGAATGGATGCAACAATATCCAGTTCAACAAAAGCCTCGCGAAAATTAAACAGCGGTACCTTGTCTTTTTTATCAAAGACAGAAACGTTGATCAGCCTTAAGCGGGGAGAAAACCAGTGAATGGCCGCGTTGATGGAATCAATCTCTACAGGCAGGCCAATCTGTTTACTGATCTCCTGCTGGATTTCATTTTTATAACCGGTGGCATAGGGCAGCGCGGTCCGCAAGATACTAAATACGACAGCCGCAGAGATCAGCACAACTGCAAGGCAGATGATAATGCATATTCTGAAGCGTAAAAGCCATCGCATAAGCGTTAAGTAAATGCTGTGTTAGTAATTCAGAACAAAAACCCTGTTATAAAATAACAACGTCATATTGCTCCTGTGTAAACAATGCTTCAACCTGGAACTTGATCGGGATACCGATAAAGTCCTCAAGTTCTGCCAGGCTGCTGGATTCTTCATCAACCAGCAGGTCAACCACATCCTGGGCGGCCAGCACCAGTAACTCCCTGGCATCGAACTGCCGGGCTTCGCGCAGGATCTCACGGAAAATTTCGTAGCACACAGTTTCCGCGGTTTTGATGGTACCGCGGCCTTCACAGGTCGGACAGGTGCCGCACAGCACATGTTCCAGGCTTTCCCGGGTGCGTTTGCGGGTCATTTCCACCAGGCCCAGCGAAGACACATCACAGATGGAGGTACGGGCATGGTCTTTTTCCAGCGCTTTTTCCAGGGCGCGCAATACCTGGCGCTTGTGCTCCTCCTCGGACATGTCAATAAAGTCGAGAATAACAATGCCACCGAGATTGCGCAGGCGTAACTGCCGGGCAATGGCCTGCGCCGCTTCCAGGTTGGTTTTAAAGATGGTTTCTTCCAGGTTACGACTACCGACATAGGCACCGGTGTTCACATCGATGGTAGTCATGGCCTCGGTCTGGTCAATAATCAGGTAACCGCCGGATTTAAGCTGAACCTTTCTTTCCAGTCCTTTCTGAATTTCATCCTCAACGCCATGCAGGTCAAAGATCGGCCGCTCACCGGGGTAATGCTCAATAAACTCCGCCACCTCAGGAACGTATTTATTGGCAAAATCCAGCATGATATTGCAGGTTTCACGCGAATCAACACGTATGATCTCCAGGTCTTCATCAACCATGTCACGCAGTACCCGCAGATATAATGGCAGATCCTTATGGACCACGCTTCCGGGCTTGCTGTCGGTAGTATTGTTAATGTTATCCCACAGGCGATTGAGGTACTTGATATCACTGGCAATGGCTTCGCTGTCGGCTACTTCTGCCGCGGTACGCAGAATATAACCGGCATCCTGGATACGGTTCTCCTGTTCCAGCAGGTAGTTTTTCAGGCGTTCCCGGTCTTCCTCGTTTTCGATGCGCGAGGACACACCGATATTATCGGCATTGGGCATAAACACCAGGTAACGCGAAGGGATGGTGATATTGGTTGTCAGCCGGGCCCCCTTGGTACCCAGCTGGTCCTTGAGCACCTGTACCAGTATTTCCTGACCTTCTCTCAGTATCTGCCCGATATGCACCGGCTCATGGTTATTTTTGTTTTTCTGTGCCACGTCGGAGACATGCAAGAAAGCGGCTTTTTCCAGGCCGATTTCAACAAACGCGGCTTCCATACCCGGCAGTACCCGAACCACTTTGCCCTTGTAGACATTGCCGACCAGGCCCCGACTGCGGCTGCGCTCGATATACAGGTCATGCAACATGCCGTTTTCCAGGATCGCGACCCGGGTTTCCTGCGGTGTGATATTGATTAAAATTTCCTTACTCATAGTTTTTCTTTATTGGTTATTACTGTTTTAACGGATTAATCCCACACTGCTTCAGCAGTTCAGCGGTTTCATATAATGGCAAACCCATCACACCGGAAAAGCTGCCATTAATGTTTTTTATAAATTGTGCCGCAATGCCCTGAATAGCGTAAGCACCCGCCTTGTCATCGGCTTCGCCCCAGGCCAGGTAGTCTTCAATTTCCTGCTCATCCAGGATTTTAAACAGGACCCGGCTGCTACTGGTCGCCAGCAGCTGTTTTTCTGCCGTAACAATAGCCACTGCTGTATGCACCGCATGTTCCCGGCCGGAAAGCTGTAACAGCGTGTTTTTTGCCTGCTGCCGGTTCTCCGGCTTGCCCAGCAACTGCCCGTTTGCCTCCACAATAGTATCAGAACCCAGCACCGGTAATTTCTGTTTGTTGCCCGCCATCTCAAACCCGCGCAGGGCTTTTTCCAGGGCCAGGCGCTGCACATAATCGCTAACGTTTTCACCGGGTTTTTGTGACTCGTCAATATCAACCGCCTGCACCAGCGAGTTAATACCGATCTGCAGCAGCAGTTCATGCCGGCGGGGCGAGGCGGAAGCCAGGATAATCTGCGCGCTCATATCAGGCCCGGTGATAGGGATGGTTATTTAAAATGCTCCAGGCACGGTAAATCTGCTCCAGCAGAATAACGCGTACCAGCGGATGCGGAAAAGTCAGGCCGGACAGTGACAGCTTTAATGCGGCCTGTGACAGCAGCTCATCGGACACGCCGTCCGGTCCGCCGATAATGATAGAGATATCCTGGCCCTGCTGCAGCCAGGTTTCCAGCAGGGATGACAGCTTCATGGTGGTAAGCGGCTTGCCCAGCACATCGAGCACAACCAGCAATGAATCTTTGGGCGCCGCGGCCAGCAGTTTGCGGCTTTCGTCACGCACGATGCGGGGAATATCCGGGTTTTTCCCGCGTTTGATCAATGGCAGCAACACCGGGTTGATTTTTATTTCCCCCGGCAGGCGTTTGATAAAATCATTACTGGCCGCAGCCACCCAGTCCGGCATTTTATTGCCAATAGCAATCAGGTTAATTTTCACAACACTCCCCGTAGCAATTGGCTAGCGCTATGCGCTAAATCGCATCCTGTTCCTGGCGCTGCGAAGCGGCTACAGACCACAGGCTCTCCAGGTCGTAGTATTCGCGTACCTGGCGCTGCATGACATGCACAATCACGTCACCCAGGTCAACCAGCACCCATTCACCATCATCCTCACCTTCGGTACCCAGCGGCGGGCTGCCGGCTTTTTTGGCCTCAATAACAACATTATTGGCAATTGACTTGACGTGGCGACTCGACGAACCGGAAGCGATAATAACCCAGTCGGTCACCGTGGTTTTATCCTTCACATCCAGTACCGTAATATCCTCGGCCTTGAGATCCTCAAGTGCATCAATCGCAAGTTGTTTTAATTCGTCAATCGTCATTACTTTTAAGCCTCATTAATTGCTGACATGCCGCCTCGGGCATCCACCGGCAGACATCGTCACCCGCGGCCAGTGCCCGGCGGATCTGTGTCGATGAAATATCCAGCTGTGGTACCGATTTTAACAGGATTTTGCCCGCCGCCTGTACGCTTAAGGCATCAATATTGTGAGTTATTCGTTGCAGCAGAAAGTCTCTGTCCGCCCCGTTAATCTGCTGCAGGGCCGCATCCTGCTCAAAACCCGGCCGCG
>JAJRTD010000334.1 GCA_024278435.1 Gammaproteobacteria bacterium
GAGCCGCGTCCGCAGATATGTACCAATGAATACAACCCGGTCTGTGCGAGTTTGCACGATGGCAGCGTTAAAACCTATGCGACAGGCTGTACCGCCTGCAGTGATCCGGAGGTGACGGCTTATCGTATGGGGGGCTGTGAGTGACGGGAGCCTGTCGTTGTTATTATCTCCAGGGTTTTTTGAACCGCAGGGGGGACATGGGCATACAGATTTATTTACAGCCTCCAGAGGTTTCTTAGTTGTCATCCTGAGCGCAGCCGAAGCATCTTATGCTGCTGTGCAATCATTGCTTACGGAGTATTGGATTCCTCGCTGCGCTCTGAATGACACTTGTTCAGAGATTCCTTGAGTTATTTGGTGCTTTTACCCAGTCGGTAAGCCTGTAACAAAGCAGCCTTTAAATCAGGCTGCTGTTGCAGGTCATCAACCGATAAATGCTGGCTGGCAATTTCCTGTAGCTGTTGTATTAACCGGTTTTCTTTCCAGGCTTCAGAAAAACTTTCCATGTCCAGTACGCCGTCATGAATATGCGTGGCAACCATTCCCCTGGCGTTACTGAAAACAATGTTTTCAGCCTGCATCATTTCGTATTCGTAGGAATAAAGGTCAAGCTCGGCCGAGCGGGCGAGCAGGGGGTATAAATCCGGAAGCATGCCGGTGGCCTGCATGTGCTGGTCAAGATCCAGTTCAATAGCGGCGCTTATTTTTTTGCCTTTGAAATAAAATTCAACGGATGCGGTGACTTGATTGTTCATAGGTGTATTCTAATTGAAAAACGATATTCACCACAGAGGCACGCAGAGGAAACTTTATATTGTTATCAGCGCCTACGGCGCTGTTAACAATATAAAACTCTGTGCTCTTTGTGCCTCTATGGTGAAATTTTTTTAAGACGTCAAAGCCGTAAATAGCATCGGCAGTTTTTCCGGCAGTTTCTCTACGTTGTCGATCACGGTATAACCGCTGGCGCCGAAAATGTCCTGTATATAATCATCGGCTTTCTTATCCAGGCTGATGCAGTAGCTGTACATGCCCCTGGAAGAAATTTCATCGATGGCTTTTTTGGTGTCGCTGATCAGATACTGCTCGTCATCCACGTCAATATCGGATGGTTCGCCGTCGGTAAGAATCAGCAGCAGTTTCTTGTCGGCCTTCTGTGCCTCAAGATAATGCGAGGCGTGACGAATGGCGGCACCCATGCGGGTGGAAAAGCCGGCATCCATGGCAGCCAGGCGGCCTTTTACATTGTCGTCAAAGTGTTCGCTGTAGCCCTTGATATGGTAATAGCGCACATTGTGCCGGGTATCGGAGTGGAAGCCGGCAATGGCGTACTTGTCACCAAGCTGTTCGATGGTCCATGCCAGTAATGACACGGCTTCCTGGCTGAGCTGCAATATGCTTTGCTCGGAACCTTCGGGCACGTCATTGAGTGAGGCGGACAGGTCGAGCAGCAGCATCACAGCAATGTCACGGCCGTCATTCTTGTGGCTCATATTGATGCGTGGATCCGGCTGGGCGCCGCACTTGTAGTCAATCAGTGAGCGGATGGCGACATCCAGGTCCAGTTCGCTGCCTTCTTCCTGGTAGCGCACACGCACAAACTGCTGCGGCTTGAGCATGTCCAGGATTTTCTTGAGCTGTTTGGCCAGTGATTTGTGTTTGTCCAGAATGGCATCGATGTCAGCCGCATCGGCTGACGGATGGATGGATTCATACAGGCTGACCCAGTCCGGCTTGAAGGTCTGGGTAGCGTAATCCCATTCGGCATAGTGACGTGGTGGCAGGCCATCGCTTTGCAGCTCTTCCGGCTTGGCATCACGATTGTCTTCAAAGGCTTCTTCTTCGTCACCTTCCTCGATGAACATCCACATGTGGCGGTTGTCATCGCGGTAGTCAACAACGGTGTTTTCGAAACGGATCCTGGGTAACTGGTCACTTTGCAGGCGGGTGCGGGCAGTAAACAAAATGGCTATGTCTGCCATTTCTTTGGTGCTGCTGCCGTCTTTCTCAACGGCGTCAAAGAAACGTTGCCTGAAATCAAGGATATGTTCATTAGTGTAACCGTGGTCGGGATCCAGTATGGCTCGTGACAGCATCGCCAGGCGGTGGCGGATGCAGGATTCCTTTTCGGTGTCGCAGTCGCCCTCGACAGGTGCGGGGTGCAGGGCCAGCAGGTACTTGCGCAGGCCGGGGTATTCTTTCAGCATTAAATATTCAACGCGGGAATCTTCCAGGTGTTCAATCGCCAGGCGCTGGAACGGGCTGAAATTATCGGCAATGATGGCCGTGGTCCATTTGCGATGAGCGGCAATATGAGCGATGGTGATGCGGTAGCGGTTCAGGCCGGAGACAACCACGGAGCCGGTATCGAAGTCATCATAAACATCGGGGACACGGATGCCGAGGTGGTCGTAATAGGGCACCGGTTTGCGCAGTTCATCAAAGCCCAGTGAGTACGGTACGAAGTAGGATTCGTCTTCCCACAGGCCGCGCAAATACATGTCCAGCTTGCGTTCGTTGTCCATAAACAGGGTGCCGTGGCGTTCGCGCTGCAGCATGGCCTTGCTGTCGGCGGACTGCAGGCTGAAATAATCCTTCTGCCGCTCCGGGTGGTTCAGGTAATTACGGGTACCGTATTCAATCCAGTTCTTCAGTCCTTCCAGTGATACCTGGTTCAGCAGGTAGGGAATCTGTTTTAACAGTTCAGGGAAGCCCTGGCTGGAATGGGTTTTATGGTGGCCGTGAACAGAGGTTGTGGTGGTATCCACCATCTCGAACAGGATGTCGAGAAAATGCTGCATCTGCTCCAGTGTGCCCAGGCGGCGTGATGCTTCCGGCAGGCATTGCATAAACGGTGGAATGGCCTTGCCGTTGGGTGTGCGTGACAGGT
Organism: Gammaproteobacteria bacterium; assembly: GCA_024278435.1. Lineage (GTDB taxonomy): Bacteria > Pseudomonadota > Gammaproteobacteria > SZUA-229 > SZUA-229. Next base: position 2,891 of record JAJRTD010000334.1, read on the forward strand.
CCCACACCGCCCTGGAGATGATTTCCAGTATCGGTTCACCCAGGCGATGGGCCATTTCCGGCATTTCCTCCAGGTAGATAGAGACCGGTTCCCAGCCACGGCCGATCATGCAGATAAGCGAGGCACCGGACAGGTAGTCATCAACGCCCTTGTTGCTCAGGTTTCGCAGTGCATCCTGAACGTAGTCTTCAAAGCATTCTTCAATCTGCTCGAAACTGCATTTCAGTTTGTCGCGGTAGGCTTGTAAGTCGGATTCTTGCATAATTTTTATTTACCATAGAGGCACAGAGAGTACAGAGTTTTAATCTGTTAACTGCGCCGCTGGTGCTGTTAACAATACAACGTTTTTCTCTGTGTCCTCTGTGCCTCTGTGGTGAAAAGTTTTTTATCTGTTACCCAAAAATACTGTCGATAGAATGATCCAGCGTGCTGCGGATATCGGCATCATCGGTAATCGGTCGCACCAGTGCCATGCGGCAGGCGGGGCGGGCTGCGATACCTTTATTCATCAGGTTTGCGGCATATACCAGCAGGCGGGTTGAAATGCCTTCATCCAGGCCATGGCCTTTCAGGTTGCGGGCGGTATGGGCAATTTTCACCAGTTTGCCGGCAGTTTCCTCGTCGATATCCGCTTCCTTGGCGACGATAGATGCTTCCACTTTGGTGTCGGGATAATCGAAGTCCAGGCCGGTGAAGCGCTGCTTGGTCGACTGTTTCAGGTCTTTCATCAGGCTCTGGTAACCGGGGTTGTAGGAGATAACCAGCTGGAAGTCTTCGTGGGCATCAATCAGTTCACCTTTTTTGTCCAGCGGCAGCTGGCGGCGATGGTCGGTCAGCGGGTGGATAACCACGGTGGTGTCCTGGCGGGCTTCAACAATCTCATCAAGGTAACAGATAGCGCCAATGCGTGCAGCGATAGTCAGCGGGCCGTCCAGCCAGCGGGTGCCATCGGCATCAAGCAGGTAACGGCCAACCAGATCCGATGCGGTCATGTCTTCATTACAGGCGACGGTGATCAGCGGTTTGCCGAGTTTCCATGCCATGTGTTCAATAAACCGTGATTTACCGCAACCGGTGGGGCCTTTAATCATCACCGGCAGGCGTGCTTCATAAGCGGCTTCGTATAAAGCGATTTCATCTTCCTGCGCTGCGTAGAAAGGTTCTTCGGTTACTTTGTATTGTTCGATATCTATGTCAGTCATGGCATATATTCCTAAAATATTTTTTCCGCAAATAAACGCAAATACACGCGAATCAAAACTTTTATTGTTTTAAATTCAAATGCATTTGCGTTTATTTGCGTTCATTAGCGGATTGTTTTTCTCTGTTAATCAGTGAAAAAAAACCCCCACCGAAGTGGTGAGGGTCTTTTCGGTACTGAGATGTTCAGTCTTACTTGTGAACACCCAGTTTGTCTCTCCAGCCCGGATACAGTGCATCTGCATCGTGCTCGAACGACTCGAATGCGCGAGCAAATTCTTTGTGCTCTTTGGCGTATTCGATCGGGTCTGCACCCTGTTTCCAGCAATCGTAAGCCTGGTGCAAGGATTTTGCACCGGCTGCAGGAGAATCGATATGACCGTAAGAACCGCCACCAGAGGTGTTGATTACGTTACCGTGGCCAAGGTTCTCGAAGAAGCCGGGCAGACGCAGTGCGTTCATGCCGCCAGAGATGATTGGTGTAGTCGGTTTCATGCCGTACCATTTCTGGAAGTAAACAGGACCCTGACACTCATCACGCTCAATCATGTATGCGATGATCTTGTCTTCCGGACCACCTTCCATCTTGCCGTAGCCCATGGTGCCTACGTGGATACCGGAAGCGCCCATCAGGCGTGACAGTTTGGCCAGAACGTAAGCAGTGTAACCGCGTTTTGAAGAAGGCGAAGTAACCGCACCGTGGCCTGCACGATGGTAGTGCAGGTACTGGCCAGGGTAGTTACGACGTGCAGTTGTAACCATGCCCGGGCCACCAACATAACCGTCAACCAGGAAAGCCACTTTATGTGCGTCTTCACCGAAAGTTTCCAGGATATAGTCAGCGCGTGCACACATTTCGTGGTGATCGTCAGCTGTGATGTTGGCAGAGAACAGTTTGGCTTCGCCGGTTTCGTCCTGTGCACGTTTCATGGCATCAGCAAC
>JAJRTD010000335.1 GCA_024278435.1 Gammaproteobacteria bacterium
CTGATGGTGTCATAAAAGAAGCGGGCATTAAATAACAGGCTTGAATGAAGAAACTCTCCGTAATAGGCGATTTCCCGGCTGAGGATTTTTTCATTTTTAAGTGCATTGTTACCTGTCAAAACCACTTCGTACAGGCTTTGCGGGATGACCGGGTTTGGCGGTACCGGGTTGCCGCCTATCGTTAAATCCTGCGCATAAGCCTGCTTGCCACTGGTTTCAAATACGAATGGTCCACGATACGCCTGGCTGACACCGAGACGGAGTTTGTGTTCCGGGGTAAAGGCATGGGTAAAGGATGCCCGGGGAGACACAACCGTGTCGCTTAGGTCATGTTTTTCGACCAGGGCGCCAATATTAATCATGTCACTGTCTGTAATATTCCATTCCGCGGTAGCAAAAGCACGATACTGCTTGTGTGCAACGGTATCATCCGTCGCCAGATTCTGCGGGGAGCGTACGTAGTCAAACTGGCCGACCAGTCCCCAGATCAGGTTCAGGTTTTCGGCAGGAAAAAGAAAATGGGTGAATTCAAGATTGTGGCGCTCGGTTTTTATATCCGCATTGATGTCCAGTGTGAAGGGGTCGACAGGGGCCCCTATTGCAATTTCATCAGAAAGATAACGATCCTTCTTGTCGTTACGGTTGTAATAGTATTGCAGCTGTATGGTGTTGTCATCGTTGATAATGTTTTCCCATTTTATAAACTGGAAAAAACGCCTGTTTTCGACGGTGCGCTGTGTCGGCAGCGGTGCTTCGTAGTTACGGTCGGCCTGCTGCCGGTTTTCACCGTAACCCCCCTGGTAGGTCAGTGTGTTTCGGTCATTCAGCTGGTAATCAAGGCGGTAGTCAATGTTATTGCTGTGCGTGTCGTCAATATAATCATACTGGTTGGCACTATCCATACCATCGTCATTGTATGAAGAGGCGGTTACCCGGTAATCAAGGTCGCCGTTATTACCGCCAAAACGGTAGCTCAGGTCGGCAATGCCATTGCTGCCGATATTGCTCTGTACAAATGAGCCCTGATCCTCTGCCGCAGTACGGGTAATAATATTGATTGCTGCCTGAAAGCTGTTGGCGCCATAGGTGGCCATGTTGGGGCCGCGGGAAACCTCGATGCGTTCAATATCGTTAATATTGATCGGGATGGTTTTCCAGTTAACACCGCCCAGCAGCGGGTCATAAATCGAGCGTCCGTCAATCAGTACCTGTAGCTGCCTTGAGTACTGACCACTGTGGCCGTGGTAGGCGACAACGTAAAGCGGTTCATCACCGAATTCATTGCCGCTGTAGCCAACCTGCATGCCAGGAACCAGGCGCAGAACTTCCGGGATATTGCGTGCGCCGGACATTTCAATGGTTTCACGGTCGATAACAGAGACGCTGACAGCGGCATCGGATGCTGGCTGTTCCATGCGGTTGGCGGAAAGCACCATCGGGATATCAAAAAACAGCTCGTCCTCATTATCGGTAGCGAGCAGTAAGGGGGAGTTGACCAGGAGGATAGAGCCAAGCAGCTGATGATGGAGTCTGTAGTTGCTGAATATCTTAAATTTCACAATACTATTCATTTTCGCAAGGTAGATAGTGCGATTTGTTGTAATATATGACAATCATCTTACAGTAACAGAATCAGTCTGTCCGATTAAACCACACTAGTAAAAAGAATAGCAGAATTGATGAATAAAACGACGTTTTTGACCCTGGCAGACACCATTGGCAATACCCCGCTGGTGCAGTTGCAGCGACTGAATAAAAAAACCGGCAACACCATTCTGCTGAAGCTGGAAGGTAATAACCCGGCCGGCTCGGTGAAAGACCGGCCTGCATTAAATATGATTACCCAGGCGCAAAAGCGCGGTGAGATCAGGCCGGGAGATACCCTGATCGAAGCCACCAGTGGTAATACCGGTATTGCACTGGCCATGGCGGCAGCCGTTATGGGCTACCGCATGATTCTGATTATGCCGGAGAATATGAGTGAAGAGCGCCGCGCGGCGATGAAGGCCTATGGCGCGGAACTGATTTCGGTAACGCAGGAACAGAGTATGGAAGGCGCCCGTGACCTGGCGCTGCAGATGCAGGCCGAAGGCAAGGGTACCGTGCTTGACCAGTTTAATAACCCGGATAACCCGCAGGCGCATTATATCGGTACCGGCCCGGAAATCTGGCAGCAGACCCACGGCACCATCACCCATTTTGTCAGTGCCATGGGAACCACCGGCACCATCATGGGGGTGTCGCGTTACCTGAAAGAGCAGAACCCCGGGGTTCAGATTGTCGGTGTTCAACCGCAGGAGGGTTCACGTATCCCCGGTATCCGGCGCTGGCCCAAAGAGTACCTGCCGGGAATTTTCGATGCCGCACAGCTTGACCTGACACTGGACGTTAACCAGCAGGATGCCGAGGAAACCACCCGGCTGCTGGCTGCAAAAGAGGGCCTGTTCTGCGGCGTATCATCCGGCGGCGCGGTGGCCGCCGCTTTGCAGCTCAGCGAACAGGTGGAGAACGCGGTTATCGTATCCATCGTCTGTGACCGCGGTGACCGCTACCTGTCCACCGGCGTGTTCCCGGCGTGAGTTGAATACACGATATAAACTATCCGCGAATAACACAAAAGGTCTGGCGCTATAAAAGTTTTCTGGCGCCTTTTGCATTATTCGCGGACTAATTTGATTTTTATAATTACATGAAAATCACAGTGCAATGTCAAAATAAGGTGTTCGAGTTAAATAACTATGTCTACTAAACGAGGAAGGCGGCGTAAAAAGCGTTTGCCGGAAGAAGCGGTTGAAGTTGAAATTACGGCCCTGTCCAGCGAAGGCCGGGGCATCGCCCATGTTGACGAGCGCACCGTGTTTATCGACCAGGCACTGCCGGCTGAGCGGGTATTATTCAAATACACAAAGTTAAGCAAAAATATTGCCTAAGGCCGTTGTGTTGAAGTCTTACAAGCGTCTGACTTAAGGGTTGAACCAAAATGCCAGGCTTTTGCCATGTGTGGTGGCTGCAGTCTGCAGCACATGTCATCACCGGCGCAGATTGATCTGAAGCAGGATATGCTGCTCGACCAGTTAAAGCATAATGAGGTAACCCCCGAGCAGGTGATGGAACCGCTGCTGGGCCCTGAATACGGTTACCGCACCAAGGCACGCCTTGGGGTGCGATATGTACATAAAAAAGAAAAAGTGCTGGTGGGCTTTCGCGAGCGTAATTCCTCGTTTATTACCGAGA
>JAJRTD010000336.1 GCA_024278435.1 Gammaproteobacteria bacterium
GCCAGCACGGCCGGCGTATTTGAGGTATCGACTGGCCAGGCAAAGCGCTCATCAATGACAAAGATATTCAGCGGGCGGACAAGGCGCCATACTATAAATATAACCAGGGCAAGAAGAATAATGAATAAATAATGTTTTTTTAATATCTGTATCATGGTTATGCGTTACAGCTTGAAACGGTATGGCTCGCCAGTGCCGTGTCTGAGGCGAAGCAGGTCTGTATCCCGTGCCGGCTGACCAGGGGGGCGGTCGATTTTTCCGCCCCTGGTCATCCGCATTTTATTTCTCGACCGGGTAATTGTTTTTCAGCCAGTCGGTCATGCCCATTTTTGCCACATGGACATCGGCAAACCCTTTTTCTGCCAGTATCTGTGCGGCTTTGGCAGACTTGCGGTCAGTGCGGCAAATCGTGATCACCGGTTTTTCCAGATAATCGCTGATCTCGTCAATGCGGTTTTCCAGTTCCTCAACCGGCAGTAAAACGGAGCCGGCGATGTGCCCCTGTTCGCCGTTATAATCTTGCGGCGTGCGGACATCCAGCAGTAAAAAATCCTCATGGCTGTCCAGGCGTTGTTTTAAATCGGTAACTGGTAGCATGGCGCCTTTGCGTATGCTGCCGATGATCCGCGGCAGAAAGGCGACAAGACCCAGCAGGGCCAGGGCCAGCATGGCTTTCTGGATCAGGCCTTCACCGCCGGTGGCGGCTTCCTTGCCGATATAACCAAGATAGGTATAGGCAATGGCTCCGGGCAGCATAAAAATATAAGTAGCCAGGCTGTAATGCGAGAATTTTATTTTGGTCAGGCCCAGGCCATAGTTCAGTAAATTAAACGGAAACAGGGGCACCAGCCGGGTAAAGGCAACAAAGCGCCAGCCTTCCTTTTCCACACCGGTCATTAACTGTTTCAGGCGGCCGCCGGTTTTCTTTTCCACCCAGTCGGAAGCCAGGTAACGGGCAACCAGGAAAGACAGCATGGCGCCGATGGTGGCCGCGGTCAGGTTATAAAAGGTACCCAGTACCGGGCCGAACAGGGCGCCGCCAAGCAGGGTAAGCACGGCACCGGGAAGAAAGAAAACGGTGCCGACAATATAAACAAACATGAACAGCAGTGGCGCGGCACTACCGGCCTGTTCAATCCAGCTTTGTATAGCGGCAGCATCCAGTTGCTGGCGATACACGGCGGCCAGGGTTACGCCGGCAACAACAATAAGCAGCAGCAGAATTTTTATAAGATTATTTTTCATTGCTGTCTTCCGCTTGCTGCCATTGCCGGCGGTTAATGGTGTAACCGGACAGCTTGCCGACAAAAGGCATAATCAGCATGCCGCTGATCCATGAGGTCATTCTGGGCTCACGGAAGGTGCGGATACCGATGGTCATGTTTTCATGGCCACCGCGCGGCTGGTCACGATAGGTGCCGAACAGGCGATCCCACCACGGCAGGCTGAAACCGAAATTACTGTTGGTTTCATCGTCTTCAACCGAATGATGCACCCGGTGCATATCCGGGGTAACAACGATAAGACGCAAAAACCGGTCCAGTGTAAGGTTGAGCCGTATATTACTGTGATTGAACATGGCGGTGGCATTCAATACCACTTCAAAAATCACCACAGCGACCACCGGCGGGCCAAGCACCATAATGGTGGCAAACTTGATTAACATGGAAAGAATGATTTCGACGGGATGAAAGCGTGCACCGGTGGTGACATCGTAATCCAGGTCGGCGTGATGCACCCGGTGCAGCCGCCATAATACAGGAATGGCGTGCACCATGACGTGTTGCAGGTAGATAACAAAATCCATGGCGATAACGGCAATGATGACCGCCAGCACAGGCGGCAGGTCATAATAATTCAGCAGGCCCCAGCCCTGCTCACTGGCAAAGGCTGTCATGCCAACCGCGGCAGCCGGAAACAGCAGGCGCAAAATAAAGCTGTTGAGAAAAACCAGGCCCAGATTGTTTGTCCAGCGCACCATTTTGGAAACGGTCAGCGCGCGGCGCGGCGCGATCAGTTCCCAGATGGCCATAACGGCGAAAATACCCAGGAAAAAACTCAGTCGAATGCTGACCTCGTTGTTCATAATAAATTCATTGATGTCTGTCATAGTTATTACCGAGTTCTGTTTGTCCGTCTTGCCTGTATATTAAAGCTTGTTCTGTAGGGGCGGCATATGGATATGCTGAATAATTTATTTGCACAGCGGTGCCAGTATATGCGCTCGTCGTGTGAATAAATTCGTACCTACAAAGAGCTTGCAGTTGCTCAGAAGCAGTTATGCTATACTTTATTTAACTAATATAGTATTCAAGTCATTAGTTGATTACTAGAATAATTGAATTTAAGATAAAGTCAAGTGCAAGAAGATTAAACATGAATTTTAAACATGAACTGTTTGCCCAGTTTGCCCGGGTTGGTAAAGCGTTGAGTAATGGTAACCGTCTGGAATTACTGGAATTTCTGGCCCAGGGTGAGCGCAGTGTTGAACAGCTGAGCAAGGTGGCGGGCCTGACCGTGGCCAATACCTCGCAGCACCTGCAGCAATTACGCCATGCCGGTATGGTGAATTGCCGTAAAGAGGGCCTGAAGGTTTATTACCGTATTAGTGGTGACGATGTGATCAGACTGCTGGATGCCCTGCGTGCGGTGGCCGGGCGTCATGTCACCGATGTGCAGCACCTGGTGAATACGTATTTAACGGTGAAAGATGACCTGGAGCCAATTCCGCGTGCGGAATTACTGGAACGTGCCCGTGACGGTCTGGTAACGGTGCTGGATGTGCGTCCGCCAGAGGAATATGCCGCCGGCCATGTTCCCGGTGCAGTGAATATCCCGCTGCAGGAACTGGAACAGCGTCTGGATGAACTCGGCAGCCAGGATGATACAAACCGGGAAATAGTGGCCTACTGCCGTGGCCCGCACTGCGTGCTGGCCTTCGATGCGGTGGCCCGTTTACGGGAAAAAGGGCTTAAAGCGCGGCGCCTGGAAGATGGTTACCCGGAATGGAAAACGGCCGGGCTTCCTGTCGAGCAGGGCC
>JAJRTD010000034.1 GCA_024278435.1 Gammaproteobacteria bacterium
ATTATCCGCAGCCCTTCCATGGGGACATCATTGGCCAGCGCGGCGCCGCCGGTAATACTGCGATTTCCGACACTGGGCTCGCGTAAATCCTGGTTCAGCAGGTTGCGCAGGCGCAGCGAGCAATCCCAGTTGTTGTAGTGGTTCTGGTATTTGATCATCAGGTCGAGGCGGGTGCTGGTGCTGACCGGGCTGCGGGTCTATCCCAGATCCCTGGGTCGTGAACCGAGGTAATGCAGCTCCGGTACCAGCAGCCAGAAATTACTCATATTCCAGCTCAGCCGGGTATAGAGCTGCTTGCTCGGGGCGTAGGGCGCCTCAATGTTTTTTTCCAGTAGTTTGCTGAATTGCCAGGAAAAATTGGCAGACAGCTTGAGGGTTCTGGCCATTTGCCAGTCGACTTCGGCCTCCATGCCGTAACCCTGCTGGCTGCCGCTGTTTGTATAGGTAAAGGTGTTGGCCGTGGTGGTGTCTTCGACGGCAAAAATCAGATCCCGGGCGCGGTGGGCAAACAGGCTGAGATTGCTGCGCAGCTTTTCTGTGGGACGATAATCCAGGGCCAGTTCCACAGTATCGATGGTTTCCGGTTGCAGCGTACTGTTGCCGTTGTAGCCCAGCTGGTTCTGCAGATTCAGTTCTTTATAGACCGGGGCACGAAAAGCGCGACCGTACAGTAGTTTTGTGCTGAGGTTGTAGTTGGTCTGCCACACCAGCGCCAGCCGGGGATTGACGGTGTTGCCGAAGTCGGAGTAATCGTCATAACGCACGCCGGCAGTCAGGGTCCAGTCCGGCAGGAAATCCCATTCGTCCTGCAGTGAAAAATAAGCGATCCTGCGTTCCCCGTCCGGCAGGGAAATACTGTCTGTTGCCGTCACATCAATAACGCCTGACGGTGCGATTGTCTGGCCGTTATCAAGTATGCCCGGGCCGAAGTTGCGTGATTCTTCAGCGGAATATTTCTGCAGCTGGTAACCGGTCGACAGCCGCAGGTTGTGATCGCGCCAGCCGGAATAGAAGGTGGTGATTTCAAGCTGCGAATGCTGCTCCCGGCTGTTGTTGAAATTGATCATGCCGGCCGGGAAGGTGACGTTGCGGATGCCGCTGGTAAACAGGTTGCCATCGTTGCCAACCGGTGCAATGCTGCCGGCAGGCAGCAGGTACTGTTCACGGTCGGCAACGTAATCCAGGTAGGACAGGCGCATGTTCAGTGACCAGTTTTTTGCCAGGCTGTCATTGTTGTATTCCAGGGTGGAAAGGCTGGCGCGGCTGCTTAGCTGTCCATTGGGGTCAAGGGTGTCCAGTGACGGAATGCCATGGCCGTTGCTCTGGTCCCTGTTGGCCCATAGCCACTGGTTGATGCGCCAGTTTCCACGGGAGAAATCCAGTTCCAGATCTACCGTGTTGTAAGCGGTTTCCATGGCTGCTGGTGCCCGCGATGCGCGGCTTCCCGTGGTGTCGTCGAGGAATGTCTGCAGGTCGCGATTGATGCGGCGGTTGTTATCGCCATCGGCTGTGGCAAGCTGCAGCGATACGTGGTTTTTCCATTTCCCCAGTTTAAAGTTGTTCTGCAGCCAGGCAGCTTTATTGCCAAAGGAACCGTACTGCACGCCGTACTCCTGCTGCTCCTGGTACTGGCGGGTGATGATGTTGATAACGCCGACAAAGGCATCGGCACCGTAAACGGCAGAGCCGGGACCACGGATGATTTCCACCTGCTCAATATTGTTCAGCATTAAGCGGAGTGCAGCGAAGCGTGAACCGTTCTGCAGGGTATTCACCGGTGTGCCGTTGATCAGAAACAGCATACCGGCATCCGGGTCTCTGAAAAATCCGCGCATGCTGTATACCGCGTTGCCTGAATAATAGTCCTCGGAAATATGCAGGCCGGGTACCATCTCCAGCAGTTCGTTGAGGCTGTTTGCTGATGACTGCTCGATGTCCTGCCGGGTAATGACGCTGGCGATAGCCGGTGCCTTGTACAGCAGTTGTTCACTGCCGGTGGCGATTGAGACCATGCGCTCACTGCCGTATACCATCTGCAGGGTTTCGTCTTCGCTGGCAATATCGGCGATACTGGCTGTCTGCCAGCCAAGGCATAGCGAAGTGAGACCGATGAGTTTTGTGAGTCTGCTGTTCATGATCCCGGTTCAGGCCTGTTCGCAACATTCATCGATGGGGACCGGTTTGGCGACGGCATCGCCCTGGGCGAAATCAATGCCCAGAGTGATAAGCGCGGTCAGGCTTTCCTTGTCATCAATATTTTCAGCAATGGTTCTGATGTTCAGAATATGTGCGATTTCGTTAATGGATTTGGCCATTGCCTGGTTGACCGGGTTGTGCACAAAGTCCCGGAAAAAATCGCCATGTATTTTTAAATAATCGATGTTCATTTTTTTAATGTAGGCAAATGATGAGGAGTTGCTGACAAAGTCATCCAGCGCGATGCGGCAGCCGATTTGGTGAGCACTGTTTATAAACTGACCGGCCTTGCTGATATTGTTTATCGTGGTTGTTTCGGTTATCGAGAAACAGATCAGGCGTGGCGGTATTTCAAAGATACTGAACTGGCCCTGGATAAACTCGATGAACTGTTCGTTGTTGATCGAGCTGGCGCTTATGCTAATGGTGCAGGATTCAAGAACGTCGGTAAACTGCCGGTGGGCATTAAACTGTTTTAAAGTCTGGGTGATGACCCACTGGTCAATCCGGTTCATCAGGTTGTAGCGTTCGGCCGCTGACAGCAGTTTGTGCTGTGGTATGGTCACGCCGTCTTCATCTGTCATCTGCAGCTGGACTTCATAGTGAAGACCGGTTCCGGCATTATTGTTCAGCGGTATTGTTTTCTGGCAATGCAGCTGGAATTTGTTGTTTTCAATATAATCAATAATGCGGTTGGCTAGCTGTGTTTCACCACTGAGGTTATCCTTGTCGCTGGCACTGGCGCCGGCAACGAACACCTGGCCCCGGCCTTTTTCTTTTGCGGCGTAACAGGCACTGTCAACTGTTGAAATAACATCCTGGATAACGCCGGTATTTTTATCGAGTTGCACTATGCCGATGCTGACACCGATGGAAAAAACCTTGTTGTCCCAGTTGAATCGGTAGTTTTTGATGTCCCGGCAAATGTTCTCACTGATGCTGCGGGCTTTTTCTGCAGAACAGTTTTTCAGTATCAGCGCAAATTCGTCGCCGCCGACGCGTGACAGTATGTCGGTATCTTTTCTGATATGGTGCTTGAATATTTCACTTACATTTTTCAGTAATTCATCGCCGGCATTGTGCCCGCAACTGTCGTTTATGATTTTGAATTTATCGAGGTCCATGTAGCACAGGGCATGTTCTGTATCCAGTGTCCTGCATTCCTCAATGGCTGTTTGCAGTGCGCGTTCAAAGCCGACTCGATTGATCAGTTTTGTCAGATGGTCACGGACAGCCTGTTTTTCCAGGTGGATATTCTGTTTGCGCAGTTCCTCGTCTCGTTCTGCCAGTGCTTTTATCATGCGGTTGAAAGCGCCTGCTATATGCTGGATTTCGAGCGGGCCGTCAGTACTGATCAGGGGAACGTCTTCACCCTGTTCGGTTTTCTGCATGACGGCAGAGATTGAATAAAGCGGTTGGGTCAGTCGTTTTATGGTTTTTTGCAGGGCTAGCAAAAGTAACAGGCCGACAACAAATGCAATAATGGCGTTGCTTAACAGGATGCCGTTACTGATGCTCTTGAGACTGGCTTTGCTGCTGGTAATGATGACATAACCAATCAGTTGCTCCTGTTCGCTTAACTGTGAGCTGAACAGTTCATCCTGCATGCTCCTGTTGCCGGCCTTGATTGATACCGGGGCAATAAATTTCCATGTGTCACTGTCTTCAGAAAAGATGCCGGGTCTGGATGAGGATGTAATAGCGCTGAAATCGGGTTTTTCAACACTAACGTTTTTTTCTGACGAATAAAAAAGTGAAGCGTCCGGTTTGTAGATGTCGACACAGCTGACGCCCGGAAATGCCAGGGTTGAACGGATGGCTGTTTCAGCGTTCTGCGGACTGTCATAGAGTAATGCCAGGCTGCTGTTATCTGCCATGTTCGATGTCGCCTGTTTGCCCTGCTCTATCAGCAGATGACGAACCTGCTGGTCACTGACCCAGGTGCTGGCCAGTATCAGGGCAACAAGCAGAAGCACCATGCCGGTCGCCACGGTAGCAAATAACTGTGGCCGGATGGATGTTCTGTTAATCAGGTCGTTGAGAAATTTCATGGCTATTTATAGGATGGAAATATCTGGTCAAAAGTTTTAATCATTGCCTTGTCATATTGCATTTTCAGATGTGTCGCAGTGCGTATGTTGACAGCTGTTTTGTAATCAACAGACGGGTAAAGTAAAGCCGGGGTGTTGGTGTTTTCCAGGTGGCGTTTCAGTAGTGCTACCAGGCGTCGCCCCTGCCTGGTATGGTCGGGATACAGGGCAAACAATGCGCCACGCCGTACGTGCTGTATGTTGTTGGAAAAAACCGTTATATGCTTGTTCCACGATGTTTGCAGGATGTCGGGCAGCAGGATCTGCAGCGGGGCAATATTATCCAGTGGCAGCCAGATGGCATCGGTTTGCGGGCGCACCGAGTTAAGGACAATTTTGTACTGTAAAGTGGCCTGTTTTATATCGTCAACCTGTAACGGTACAAATTCAATATTATACTTTTTGCTTATTTTTCTTGCCCTTTCGGCAAGCCAGCCATTGTTCTTTTTACTGTAAACAAAATAGACCCGGTTAATATCCGGGTTGAGTAACTGCAGCTGGCGGAAAAAGGTTTCAGGGTCACCCGACAGGCTGATGCCGCTGATTCCGGGCGGTGTGGCAACCATGCCGCCGGCAATGATTGGCAGCTCGCTGTCGATAGCGTCGAGCAGTTTATAAGTAGTTTGTCCCAGCGCGATATAACCTTTTATGTTTTCCTTTTTACTCCATTGTTCGATGTCGTCCTGTGTGGTATCGGCATTTACGCGGTAGGAGATAAACCGGTATCCCGGCACCGATGTGATACCGCTGATGAACTGCTCGAACATACTGCTGTACTGTTTACTGACGGTTGGGTACAGGACTGCAATATGTGGCTCATGGTTGTTCTTGTGTTTGGCATGTGCCGGTTTTGCATATAAGCAAAACAACACAGCAATCAGCAGCCCCGCAAGCAGCCATGAAACAGCCGGTAATCTCTCCATGCCGGTAATGCTGCCTTGTGTTCGCATTTTTCTGGTTGTCGGATGGCGGTTTACAGGCACAGGTGTCCATTACGCTATTAAAGTTAATAAAGGGATATTTGGATAATTTAAAGCCGGGCGCGTATCTGTTTTCATATGCAGCCAGAAGGACTTCTGATACCTGAAGTGTAGTTTATTTAATTTGTGTGTTGTGAAAAATTGATATAAATATCAGATAAATACCTGTCATTTCTAGCACAGATTGTCGTAAAAATGACAGCGGCAGGGGGAGTGGCTGACGCGATTTGGCGGATGCTGACGTTCAGGGGTACCCTAGAGATAACGCGCAAGCTGAGTCTGTCTCGTATCTTCGAAATCTGTGTCCCGACCCTGATTGCTGTTACTGGGGACGGTTTGGATTTTGTTTTGCTGGGCATGGTGTTGATTTTGACATGATATGATCCTGTCATTTCTTATACCCCATGGTTTGTCTTGAAATATTGTGCAAATTTGATATGGGTCAAATGTTTCATGAAATCTATTTATTATCCTTTTTAGAATTCTTTAAAAAGGAGGTGTGCCATGAAAGTATCCCGTTCCATACAGTTTCGCGTTGTTTTTCTTATGTCTGTTTTTATTCCAGTCTGGATTCCTGGGTTGGCTCAGGCTGTTGTTGCGCCTTATTACGCCTATGGTGATATATATACGCGTTACGGTTATCCTGATTATTCTGATATTGAATCAGTTAACAATGCGGGAGCCGGGCCGCTTTATGTTGAAGGTGGCAACAAGTGGTGGTGCCCTTCCGATTTTCCCAGTTGTGGTGTTTCCATAGAAGGGGGAGACCGGTCTGCCTGGGGCGCGGTGCGTCTTGATCCGGCAACGGGAGCTCTGGGCGCCGCTGCAGCATCCTTGGCCTATGGCTCTACTGGCAATATTATTTATGGTGGTTATGCTCGTAGCTATGGCTATATCAGCCAGGTGTTCCGGGTAGGAAGTGATGGGTCACTGCAGGTCGGTGACAGCGTCAGCATTGATGCGAGCATGTTGTTAAGCGGTACAATTGACAGCTGGTCGTCCAATGCGCAGATAGCCGGTTTGACCATGGTTGATTACTATGATCCCGGGCAGAAGTACCAGGATTATGAAGGTAACCTTCTAGATTACATGCCGGTATCGACTTTCGAAGATGTTCTTTTCTGGGATGAGTATCTCAATCAGCAGCTGGGATTTGTGAGGTATTTCGGAGACAAGAATTCAAGCCTGGTAAGTTTCCAGGGAGGCACCAGCTTTGATGTGGCAGTAGGGGATCTTCTGGTTATGGAGACCATGATCTATGTCAGTAACGACCTGGGGCCCCGGGAAGATCTCAGTGAATCGTGGTCTGAGTTTCGTGATACATTAACCGTAGACCTGGAAACGACAACTCCGGGTGCAACGCTGAACGCGGTGCCTGTGCCGGCTTCGATTTATCTGTTCGTCTCAGGTGCTCTTTTTTTACTAACACGAGCAAGGAAACGGGTATAAAAAAACGGCGCATTTAGCGCCGTTTTTTTATACCTGGGAGGAAAGTGATTTTACAGTCCTGCAGAATTTTCAGGAAGTTCTGATGCGTGTTCTTCTGAGCGAAGCGAAGAATCTTGTGTTCTGCAGGCTGTTGGAAGTACAGTGGCACAACTCCCTGATTAATCAGAGGCTCTGTGAAAATTGAATACCATAATTCACTGCTGTCGAGTTAACTTTTTCACTGTCATCCTGAGTGCAGCGAAGCGGAATCGAAGGATCTTTAACCCCTGTGATATGGCGACCAGGATCCTTCGGTAATTGCTCCATGCATTACTCTACTACCGTACATCCTGCACATATCAACTACGCTCTGCTTCGTTCAGGATGACAAAAATATATGTGCCGGCGGTTTCATGTCTAATATAACAGTAGTAACCAGTACAATCATCTATTGCTGGATATCATGCTGAAATAGAAGTAGTTAACGGGACAGCAGTGACCATAATTATCAAATACTGATCAACGCAGCCAGTTAACTGAGGTAACGAGCCAGCAGGGCCTGTTCGAAGTTACTGTTCGCCGGCAGGGGAATGCGGATTTCATAGCCGCCGCCGGGCGCTTCCTGCATGGGTTCGCCGCGCAGGCTTTCCATTTGTTCCAGGGTTATGTCGATATTGCCGCCAGGGGCGATGAGTTCGATACGGTCACCCACTTGCAGCTTGTTCTTTACCAGAACCTCGGCGCTACCGTTTTCGCGGTTATAGGCGGTTACCTCACCGACAAACTGCTGTTGCAGCAGCCTGGAGTGGTTGTGCAGGTAGTTCTGGTAGTCCTGGTCGGGGTGGCGCTGGTAAAAGCCCTCGGTGTAACCGCGGTTGGCAAGATTATCGAGCTTGCCGTAAAGGTCGGCATTAAAGTCGCGGCCGGCTACTGCGTCATCAATGGCCTGGCGATAGATCTGCGCGGTGCGTGCCACGTAATAATGTGACTTGGTGCGGCCTTCGATTTTCAGCGAGTCGATGCCGATTTTAGTCAGGCGTTCCACATGCTGTACCGCGCGCAGGTCTTTGGAATTCATGATATAGGTGCCGTGGTCATCTTCGAAGATGGGCATGTACTCTTCCGGGCGATGCGGTTCTTCGATCAGGTAGACGCGGTCAGCCAGGGGATGGCGCTCACGGCCGGGGTTGGCGGCG
>JAJRTD010000337.1 GCA_024278435.1 Gammaproteobacteria bacterium
TAACCCGGCCGAACCGTGGCGACTGGACTTGCTGGTGGGTCGCAACGTGGGTCCCACAGAAAAAATATTTTTAACTTTTGGGCTGCATTATAAAACGCCGCAAAAATATCTGCTGTTTACTGAAGTTAAGGACGGTGCTTCTGCTGGTAAGGATTCTGCTGAAAAGGCTGAACCATTCTGGAAAAAAATGTGGTTACTCAAAATACCAGAGATCGTGGTGCTAGCACTTGGATTGGCCGTGCTCACACTGATCTTCTTTTTCCAGGACTGGCTGGTGAAGCGCCCGGTACTCACTGAACGGGTGCGCGTTACCTATCTCATTTTTACCCTGGTGGTTATCGGCTGGTATTTTAATGCCCAGTTGTCGGTGGTTAATATTCTGGCGATGTTCAATGCATTGATCAGCGGTTTTGACTGGGAATATTTCCTGATGGAGCCACTGATCTTTATTCTCTGGAGTTCGGTTGCTGCCGCATTATTATACTGGGGACGAGGTCCTTATTGTGGCTGGTTATGCCCTTTTGGCGCATTGCAGGAACTGATCAATAAAGTTGCAAAACTATTCAAGGTTAAACAGATTACGGTACCGTGGCAAATTCACGAACGTGTCTGGACCTTAAAGTATTTAATATTTCTTTTATTGTTCGGGGTTTCACTGTACTCGCTGAACTGGGCAGAACACCTGGCAGAAATCGAACCGTTCAAAACCGCCATTATTCTTAAATTTATGCGTGACTGGCCTTACGTGCTTTTTGCATTGGCAGTATTGATACCGGGTATTTTTATCGAACGTTTTTATTGTCGATATTTATGTCCCATGGGTGCGGCACTGGCAATACCCGGCAGGATGCGTATGTTTTCCTGGCTTAAGCGTTACAAAGAATGCGGCGCGCCCTGTCAGCGTTGTGCGAATGAATGTATGGTTCAGGCGATACATAAAGAAGGCAACATTAATGTAAACGAATGTCTTTACTGTCTGCATTGTCAGGTGGTGTACGTGGATGACCATGCCTGCCCGGTAGTAATACAGAAGCGTCTGAAAAAAGAGCGACACACGGTTCGAAAAAATACAATCAGTGGCAGGCATGACTCTGCAATTACAATGAAACTGGAGCAGAATAAGAGTAATGTTGAAGGTTGAGATAAAAAACAGATTTTAATATGTTACCTTCATGCCGAAGGTCGACAAAGAAAGATCGAACGGCTTGAAGGTTAATTAATCCGCCTGCAGTAAAGCGGGCATTTTTTAAAGAGAGGAAACCGACATGGGGAATGAAAACGATAATATTGAAAATAAAGGTTTGACCCGACGGGCATTGCTCGGTGGTTCAGTCAAACTGACGGCGCTGGCGGGTGTTAGTGGCGCTATAGGGGTGGCAGGACTTGCAGGTATGACGCCAACAGCGGCTATCGCTGCATCAAAGAACAAGGCCGAAGTTGCGCCGGGTGACCTGGATGAATACTACGGTTTCTGGAGTAGTGGTCAGGCGGGTGAAATGCGTATTTTAGGCATGCCTTCGATGCGTGAGTTAATGCGCGTGCCAGTATTCAACCGTTGTAGTGCTTCCGGCTGGGGTTCAACCAATGAAAGCCGCAAGATTATGCGTGATGGCATGTTGCCGGAAACCAAAAAATTCCTCGACTCTGGCGGTCGCGGCGGCGTCTGGACCAATGGTGATTTGCATCACCCGCATATGTCATTTACCGATGGTACTTATGACGGTCGTTACCTGTTCATGAATGACAAGGCCAACACCCGTGTTGCCCGTGTACGTTGTGACATAATGAAGTGTGACAAGATGCTCGAAATCCCGAATGCGGCTGATATTCACGGCTTGCGACCGCAAAAATACCCGCGTACCGGTTATGTCTTCGCCAATGGCGAGCATCGTGTGCCAATTCCAAATGACGGCAGTATCCTGGATCAGCCTGAAAAATATCACGCTATCTTTACCGCGATTGATGGCGATGAAATGAAAGTTGCATGGCAGGTAATGGTTGACGGTAATCTGGATAACACCGATGCTGACTACCAGGGACTGTATGCCTTCTCAACCTGTTATAATAGTGAAGAAGCCACCAACCTGGCTGGCATGATGGCAAACGAGCGTGACTGGGCAGTAGTGTTTGACCTTAAAGCCATTGAAGCAGGCGTTAAAGCCGGTGACTTCCAGAAGATCAATGGCGTACCAGTATTAGATGGTCGTAAAGGTTCGAAATATACCCGTTACATTCCTGTACCAACCAGTCCGCATGGTTGTAACACGGCGCCGGATGGCATCCATGTGATGTTTGCCGGTAAATTGTCACCAACCGTTACCGTGATCGATGTCAGAAAACTACCTGACCTGTTTAAAGATAAAATCAAACCTCGTGACTGTGTGGTTGCTGAGCCCGAGCTGGGTCTGGGTCCATTGCATACTGCGTTTGACGGTAAAGGCAATGCCTACACCACACTGTTCCTGGATAGCCAGGCGGTGAAATGGAATATTCAGAAAGCCATCGATGCTTACAAAGGCAAAAAAGTTAATCCTATCCTGCACAAGATCGATGTGCA
>JAJRTD010000035.1 GCA_024278435.1 Gammaproteobacteria bacterium
GGTCCAGCACGCCCTGTTTTTCGGCCTCGTCCAGCGCATAGAAAACTTCCTTGCCTACATCAATGCGGAACAGCGGCTGCATGGCGACATAGATATGGCCCTGTTCAACCAGCGGTCGGAAATGGCGCAGAAACAGGGCGCATAACAGGGTAGCAATGTGGTAACCGTCCGAGTCTGCATCCGCCAGGATACAGATTTTGCCGTAACGCAGGTCTTTTAGTTCGGAGGAACCCGGCTCCACACCAATGGCAATGGAAATATCATGCACCTCCTGTGAGGCCAGCACCTGGTCGGGTTCGACTTCCCAGGTGTTGAGAATCTTTCCGCGCAGCGGCATAATGGCCTGGAACTCACGGTCACGGGCCTGCTTGGCGCTGCCACCGGCGGAGTCGCCTTCCACCAGGAACAGTTCCGAGCGCGTTGGGTCCTGCGAAGAACAGTCGGACAGCTTGCCGGGCAACGCCGGGCCACTGGTGACTTTCTTCCGTATCACTTTTTTACCGGCACGCAGGCGTTTCTGTGCATTTTCAATGGCCAGCATGGCAATGGATTCGCCGGCCTCGGTATGCTGGTTCAGCCACAAGCTGAAGGCGTCCTTAACCACGCCGGAAACAAAAGCCGCGCACTCACGCGAGGAAAGGCGCTCCTTGGTCTGGCCGGAGAACTGCGGATCCGCCAGCTTCACCGACAGCACGTAACACACCCGGTCCCAGACATCTTCCGGGCTGAGTTTCACCCCGCGGGGCAGCAAGCTGCGAATTTCACAAAACTCGCGCAGGGCTTCGGTCAGGCCGGTACGCAAGCCATTGACGTGGGTACCGCCCTGGGCAGTGGGAATCAGATTAACGTAGGACTCGGTAGTCAGTTCACCGGCATCCGTGGCCCAGGTCAGCGCCCAGTCAACCGCCTCGGTGGCACTGGACACGCTGCCGATAAACGGTTCAGCCGGCATACACTCTCTTTCGAATAAATTCTCGCCCAGGTAATCGGCCAGCCCGCCTTCATAACACCAGCGCTGGGTGTCACCGTTTTTTTCCTCGGTGAAGTTGACCTGCAACCCCGGGCACAACACCGCCTTGGCGCGCAACACATGCTTGAGCCTCGAAACTGAAAAACTTGCCGAGTCAAAATATTTTTTCTCCGGCCAGAAATGAATGCGGGTACCGGTGTTGCGCTTACCCACGCTACCGGTTTTTTTCAGCTTGCGGGTTTTGGCACCGTGGGCAAAAGCGATTTCATAGACATTGCCGTCACGGCGCACTTCAACGTCAACCCTGGAGGACAGGGCATTGACCACCGAGACACCGACCCCGTGCAGGCCGCCGGAAAACTGGTAGTTTTTATTGGAGAATTTGCCACCGGCATGCAGCCGGGTAAGGATCACCTCGACACCGGGAATACCTTCTTCGGGGTGAATGTCCACCGGCATACCACGGCCGTCATCAGTCACGCTGATGGAGCCGTCCTTGTACAGCAGCACGTCAATTTTACCGGCGTGACCGGCAATAGCCTCATCCACGCTGTTATCAATGACTTCCTGCGCCAAATGGTTGGGCCGTGTGGTATCGGTGTACATACCCGGTCGCTTCTGCACCGGTTCAAGGCCGGTTAATACCTCGATCGACGAGGCATCATATTTACTCATGCTGGTTTACACCCTGTTTGTGTTGTTATACGGGTTTTGCTAAAGCGCTGGAAACAATCGGACTACTTTAACACCTGCCTGTGTTTAATTAAATATGACGTATTACATGAGTGGCATAAAAAGCTCACGCGCATCGCCGGATATAAGCGGTAACGGTTTAACCGGCAAAGGCATGGATGGTAAAAACAGGCAGCGCCGCGAAGCGGGCGCTGCCTGATGTCTGCCGAAAAACAGCCGGCTTCAACACCGGCTGCCTGCAGACTGGTTATTTACGAATTTCAGGCAGTAGCTTGGCTATCGGTACATAGCCGGGCAGTAACTCACCGCTTTCCAGCACAATGGCCGGGGTTCCCCGTACACCCAGTTCACGAGCCACCTGTAAATGTTCCCTTATCGGGTTATCACAGGTCTTAGGCTCCACTTTACCACCGGCTTTTGCCGCATCAAGCGCCTTCTGCTGGTCGTCAGCACACCATACACTGATGGTTTTCTGCATATCAGCCGAACCTTTCAAGGGCATAAAAATATAACGTACCTCGACATTTTTCGCCATATATTCAGGTACCTCACCGTGCAAACGACGGCAGTACGGACAGTCGATATCAGTGATAACGGTTATCGTATTCTCAACCTTTTCAGGCCGGTAAACCAGCATCTTGCCCTCACCCAGCTTATTGATTGCCGCCAGGCGAATAACCGACTTGGCTTCTTCACTCACATTCTTTCTGGTTTTCAGATCATACAGGTCGCCTTCAATCATGTAACGGGCATCTGCACTCATATAGACAACCTGGGAGTCAACGATCACTTCAAACAGCCCTGGTACGGGTGTTGCTGAGATTTTTGTTGGTTTCACCGTCGGCATGGTTCTGGCCAATGCCTGTTTTAACTGTTCGACATCATCCTGCTCGCCCGCCACCGCAAATGTAGAGAGAAATAATGACGTAACGAATAAAAATAAAGAAAATAATTTCATATTGCACACTAAAGTAATTAAGTCTGGAAAGTGGGACAACGCGGATTATAGTTAATTCCACGGAATGTTTATACAAATGGTTTTAGTTTAAGCAGAAAAAACCGGGGACAAAACCACAAAATGCCGGTTAACACCTTTGAAAAGACAGTATTGGGCTAGGCCCGCGGATGGTGCTGCCGGTACATATCACGCAAGCGCTGATCGGCCACATGAGTGTAAATCTGCGTGGTAGAAATATCACTGTGTCCCAGCAGCATCTGCACCACTCGTAAATCGGCGCCATGGTTAAGCAGGTGGGTCGCAAAAGCGTGGCGCAGGGTATGCGGTGACAGCTGATCGGTGTTTATTCCGGCAACCACGGCATAACGCTTGACCATATACCAGAATGCCTGCCGCGTCATTGAGCTGCCGCGCCTGGTGACAAAAACCTCGCTGCATTGCGCCAGGTTGCTGTGATTGGATGCAGCGGTTAACAATAATTGCGGACGTGAATGCTGGTAATAGTCGAGCAGCCAGTCAAGTGCAATTTCGCCCACTGGAACCAGCCGCTCCTTGTTACCCTTACCGACCACCCGGATAACACCCTGCTGCATTGATATCTGCGATGTCTGCAGGCTGATCAGTTCGCTAACACGTAAACCGGTCGCATACAGCAACTCCAGCATTGCCCTGTCCCTTAAGCCAAGATCATCCGAAACATCAGGCGCTGCCAGTAAATCCTCGATTTGCTGCTCATTCAGCGATAGCGGCAGACTACGGTCACCTTTCGGTGATTCCAGCAGGTTTGTCGGATCACCGCCGATGCGGTTCTCACGAAACAGAAAAAGATAAAAACGCCGAAGCGTCGACAGCAGCCGCGCCACTGAACGGCGCTTTAGTTGAATGGAGTAATTAAAGGCAAGAAAGTCCTGGATGGTCGTTGTGTCTGCCTGCAACAGAAACTGCTGTCGCTTTTCCAGCCACAGCGCGAAAGCAGCAAGGTCATTTCGGTATGCCTGCAGGGTATTTTCACTCAGGCCGTTTTCCATCCACAGGTGATCGATAAAATCATTGATTAGATGTTGCTCAGCTACAGGAATCCGGTCAAATTTAGCCATAGTAAAAATTATAGCTTAATCTGTGGCTGCAATGTAAACATGGACACAAACAAAAAAGCCACTCAGATATCGAGTGGCTTTTCAGGATTAACAAACAGCGGTAAAACTATTTAGCTTTACTGCGTTTGCGACGTTTTGGCTTAAGTGCTTTTTCAATCTTGGCCATTTCCTTTTTGGTCCAGCTTTCAAGGAATTTTGCCATAGCAGCCTCTTTTCTTTCAGCCATCTTAACCAGTAGTTCCTGGCGCTTTTTGTGTGATGCAACTTCAGCTTTTGCAGCAGCAAGCGCTGAGGCAGCAGCAGCAACACGTTCACGCA
>JAJRTD010000036.1 GCA_024278435.1 Gammaproteobacteria bacterium
AACGGGTATGTGCCCTGGTCAATGTCCAGCAGCGTACCCTGCGCGCCTTCAAACATGATGTTCTTGCCTTGCTTGCGGTAACCGTCAATCATACCCGGTACATCGGCAATCAGAGATAGCAATTTGTCACGGTAGGAAAGTACACCGTCCAGCACGGTCTGGTAATCCACTTCATCCTGTTTAAAATAATGTTTAAGCGCGAAGTTATGGTACTCCATAACACCGGCAAGTTTTTCCTTGAATTTTTCCAGATTTTTCAGGTCGGCAAGGCGGATGCCGCGACGGGAAACCTTGTCTTCATAACAGGGCCCGATACCACGACCGGTGGTGCCGATAGCTTCCTTGCCACGGGCGATTTCACGCGCCTGGTCGAGGGCAATGTGGTACGGCAGAATCAACGGACAGGCTTCCGAGATGCCGATACGCTCGCTGGCAGGTATACCACGTGCTTCCAGTTCACCCAGTTCCTTGAACAGGGCATCGGGTGACAACACCACACCGTTGCCAATCAGGCACATAACGTTGTCACGTAAAATACCGGAAGGAATAAGATGCAGCACGGTTTTTTCTTCACCGATAACCAGTGTATGGCCGGCATTATGGCCGCCCTGAAAACGCACCACGGCAGCTGCACGATCTGTTAACAGATCAACAATTTTACCTTTACCTTCATCGCCCCACTGGCTTCCGAGTACAACTACATTTCTTGACATGGTTAAACCTTATACTTAAATAGATAAATGAATAAACTCTTAATACTTGTTATTACAAACAAAAAAAGAAAAGCTGTCCGCTAATACACACAAATGAACGCAAATAAAAAATAAATACATGTTTTCTATTTGCGTTCATTTGCCATCATTTACGGAAAATTATTTTAATCTTTAACAACCCACTGCCCGTCAACCAGGCAAAGGCTTTTGTCACAAGCCATTGCCCCGGCATCCGCCTGCTGCCCCGGCAGCTGTTCAACAACCACTCTGCCGGCTGCACGCAGGGCCGCAATCTTTTTCTGCAGCGCCGGATCATTGTCCGCCGGTGCAAATATTTTCTCCGCTGCCGCAAACTGTTTGTTTGACAGCCGGTTGAGGATTTTCAGGTCGGTACTGAACCCGGTTGCGGCGCGGGCACGGCCGAATATTTTACCGATATCATCATAACGGCCGCCACGGGCAATCGCCTGCCCCAGCTGAGGCACAAAAGCCGCAAATACAACGCCGGTTTTATAGTGGTAACCGTGCAGTTCGGCAAGGTCAAAATTAACTTTAATATCACCGAACTTTTGCTGCATCAGTTCTGCCGTTTTTTCCAGGTAATCAACGGCCTGTTTAACATGGCTGTCGGCATCGCTTAATAAGGCCCTGGCCTGCTCGAAAACAGCAGTATCACCATTTAAAGATGACAGGCCCGACAGCATGGCTTTCATATTATCGTCGATGTCCAGCGTATCCAGCAGGCTGTTGATTTCAGTCACTGCCTTGCGCTGCAACATTTCAAACAGCTGGCTTTCAATTTCCTTACTCAAACCTGCCTGTTTTGCCAGGCCACGGTAAATATCGACATTACCCAGATCAAGGTAGATATCATCAATTTCCATGGCGGCAAAGGTCTGCAGCATGAGGGCAATAATTTCAACTTCGGATTCGACCCCGCCATGGCCATAGAGCTCGGCACCGACCTGCAACGGGCTGCGGCTGTCGCCGATTGATTCAGGCCGGGTATGCAGAACAGTACCGATATAACACAGGCGGGTTGGTACCTCACGCTGCAGCTGGTGGGCATCGATACGCGCCACCTGTGGCGTCATGTCGGCACGAATACCCAGGGTACGGCCCGATAACTGGTCAACCAGTTTAAAGGTCTGCAGGTCGAGATCATGGCCGGTGCCGGTGAGCAGTGACTCGATAAAATCAATGGTCGGCGGCATCACCAGCTCATAACCCCAGCTGGCATACAGATCCAGCAGCATGCGGCGCATGGCCTCAAAACGGGCAGCCTGCTCAGGCAGTACTTCTTCAATACCCTCAGGTAATATCCAGTGTTGTTTTGCGCTCATAATGTTTTTTATCGAACAAAGTAAAGGATAATGACACCCAGCAACATGCTGGCAAAACCCAGGCTTCTCAACACATTATCTGGCAGTTGCGCGGCCTGTGACATGGCTTCGCGCCAGCCTTTCGGACTGAGAAAGGGCAACATGCCTTCAATCACTAATACCAGTGCCAGTGCAGGAACCAGGTCTTGCCACATCAGCTATTTCTTCTTACCCGATGGATCCTTGAAGAAACGGAAGTATTCTGAGTCCGGCTGCAGCAGGATCACATCGCTGGCGCTGGAGAAATTCTTGGTATACGCGGTCAGGCTGCGATAGAACTTGTAGAATTCAGGATCTTTACCATAGGCCTGGGCATAGATTTCTGTGGCGCGGGCATCACCTTCACCACGGACAATTTCAGAATCACGGTAGGCTTCGGCAACCAGGATGCTGCGCTGGCGATCCGCATCCGCCTGAATGCGTTCAGATGCCTCATGACCCTTGGAGCGAAAATCACGCGCCTCACGTTCACGCTCTGCACGCATACGCTGGTACACCGAGTTGCTGACCCGCTCCGGGTAGTCCACTTTCTTCACCCGGACATCAACCACAGTAATGCCCATGGTTTTTGCACGTTCCGATGCCTGCGCTGTCATGGTGCTCATGATGTGTGCACGATCGCCCGAGATAACGTCCTGGATCGTCCGTTTACCGAACTCGTTACGCAGACCGTTGTTGATGTTTTCATACAACAGGCGGCCGGCAACCAGTTAATCACCCTGCGTGGTTTTATAGTACTGAACCACATCGGTAATACGCCACTTGACGTAGGAATCAACAATCAGGTCCTTTTTCTCCTGAGTCAGGAAACGCTCAGGCTTCTGGTCAATGGTCAAGATCCGGTTATCAAACTTTTTAACATTGTTTAAAAACGGAATTTTAAAATGGATGCCCGGTTCAAAATCAGCATCGATAATTTCACCGAACTGGAAAAGAATGGCTTCCTGACGTTCATCGACAGTAAAGACTGAATTCAATAACAGAAAGGCTGCTAAAGGAATAATGATTTTCAAACTGTTAGCGATCATTATCGTACTCCTCTGCTGCGTAACTCATTGGTTCTGGCCAGCTGGTTGCGCTGTTGCGTGGTGCCACGCTGTTTAATGTCTCTTAAAATATCAGCCGACTGCTGCTGGGTTGCAGTCTGCCCTGCAGCCTGGCGATCCATCAGCTTGTCCAGTGGCAGGTACAGCAGGTTATTGCCGCCTTCCACATCAACCAGTATTTTAGAACTGTTATTCAGCACCGATTCCATCATGTCCAGGTACAGGCGGTCACGGGTGATTTTCGGCGCCTTTTTATATTCCTTCAGCAGTTCAGTGAAACGTTCAGCTTCACCTTCCGCGCGGGCAATCACTTCACTCTTGTAAGCATCGGCCTCTTCACGCATACGCGCTGCGGCACCACGTGCTTTTGGCAGTACTTCGTTACGGTAGGCTTCAGCTTCGTTTTTGAAACGCTCTTCATCTTCACGTGCCTGGGTAACATCATCAAACGCATCTTTCACCGCTTCCGGTGGTTTCGCGCTCTGGATATTCACCTTGAATATATAAAGACCAGTCTGATAGTTATTGACGATGTCCTGGATAATGCCCTTTACCTGCAGCGCGATTTCACCACGACCTTCGGTGATCACATAATCCATCTTGCTGCGGCCGATACTTTCACGCAAGGCGCTTTCGGTTACCTGGGACAATGAGATTTCAGGATTTCTGACATTGAATAAATATTTTTCCGCATTATCGATCTGGTACTGAACCGTGCCATGAATATCAACGATGTTCTCATCCTGAGTCAGCATGGTTGAATTGATCGGAATGGTAAAAACCTTGGTGACATTTACTTTTTCAACACGTTCGATGGGAACCGGCAGGTGCCAGTGCAGACCTTTCTGCGTGGTTTCCACGTGTTTGCCGAAACGGAAGACAACACCGCGCTCGGCCTCCTCGATCTTATAAAAACCGGTCGCCACCCAGAAAACCAGCAGAATAACGATGACCAGACCAATGCCGAACGCACCACCCGCTCCCAGTCCGCCGCCGGCGCTGCTGCCACCTTTGCCGCCAAAAAAACCGCCGAATTTTTTCTGCAGGTTTTTTAATACTTCATCAAGGTCAGGCGGCCCCTGATTGCCACCTTTACCCCGGTTGGTATTCCACGGGTCTTTATCGCCATTACCACCAGGCTCGTTCCAGGCCATATCTTGCTTTCGCATAATCGAAAATCCAGAGTTTATTTATGTAAGTTTTATTGTGCGGGCAATAGCCGCAAACGCCACATTCTACCCGAATATTTCATTAAGGAAACGTTAATTTAAGGGAAAAACATTCGGATGGAAGGCTTTTCACCACAGAGACACAGAGGGCACAGAGAAAAATCTTTGAAATTAGTTAGTGGCGCCGCAGGCGCGACTAACAAAAAACCTCTGTGTCCTCCATGCCTCTGTGGTGAATATGCTTTTATAACAACATAGCCTGCAGGGAGATATGTTCCCGCTGCTCCAGCTGGTTCAGGTCACGCCTGGAAATGCTGACCTGTAGCAGGAACCGGCCCTGTTCATCAATATCCTCATGCCGTATGGCACCAACCTCAAACAATTTGGCCCGGATACGGGCATCTGCAGGATTCAGCACCAGCCTGCCCTCCACCATCTGCTCACGAAACAGCTCGACCAGGGTTTGCCTGAGCAAATCGATGCCCTCACCCGACTGCACCGACAACCAGATTCGCTTGACACTGCCGTCATCGGCATAATCTACACGGGGCTTCATACCGGTGAGGTCGATTTTATTCATTACCTGTATAACGGGGATACTGTCCGCTTCGATCTGCGCCAGTACTTTATCCACTTCCTCGATATTGGCATCGCGGTTGTCATCGGCGGCATCGATCACATGCAGTAACAGCTGGGCTTCCGCAGTTTCCTGCAGGGTGGAACGAAAAGCGTTGACCAGGTCATGCGGCAGGTGGCGGATAAAACCAACGGTGTCGGCAATAATAAGAGAGACGTCTTTAGCCAGATTGATGCGTCGCAGTGTAGGATCCAGGGTGGCGAACAGCTGATCCTGCACATAAACCTTGTCTTCGCTTAACACGTTAAACAGGCTGGACTTGCCGGCATTGGTATAACCCACCAGTGAAACCGTGGGAATTTCCGCTTTCTGCCGCGACTGGCGACCCTGCTCACGTTGTTTTTTAACCTTGTCCAGCCGCTTATTGATCTGCTTGATGCGGATATTCAACAGGCGACGATCGGTTTCCAGCTGGGTTTCACCCGGCCCGCGTAAACCGATACCCCCTTTCTGCCGTTCAAGATGGGTCCAGCCCCTGACCAGCCGGGTGGACAAATGTCTTAACTGCGCCAGCTCGACCTGCAACTTACCTTCAAAAGAGCGTGCCCGCTGGGCGAAAATATCCAGGATCAACCCGGTGCGATCCAGCACCCTGCATTCAATTAATTTTTCCAGATTGCGTTCCTGTGAGGCGGCCAGGGTGTGGTTAAACAGGACCAGGTCGGCATCATGCTGTTTCACCAACTCGGTAATCTCACGGGCTTTACCACTACCGACAAAATACTTTGGATCCGGCCTTGAGCGGCTGCTGGTGGTAATCGCCAGGATTTCCGCACCGGAGGACACCACCAGCTCCTTGAATTCAGACAGGTTTTCCCGGTGCGA
>JAJRTD010000037.1 GCA_024278435.1 Gammaproteobacteria bacterium
CGCTTTGCTATCAGTTCGGCACCAACCCGGTCTGTTTGTGGCAATAATATGGCAAACTCGTCGCCGCCCAGCCGTGCAATCGAATCTTTTTCACGGATCGATTTTAATAAACGTTTACTGACTTTTTTTAACAACTCATCACCAAAGTGATGGCCCAGGGTGTCATTGATCTCCTTGAAACGGTCGAGGTCAATAAGCAGCAGGGCAAAAGGCTGTTTGTTCCTTTGTGACTGTAATAACAGCTGTTCCAGCCGATCCGTTAACAGGGTACGGTTTGACAGGCCGGTCAGGTTGTCGTGCAGCGCCATATGTTCAAGCTGCTCGTTTTTTTCATCCAGCTGCTTTGAAATTTTTGAGCTGAGAAGCAGGCTTGTCCATACGGCTAACCAGAGAATAACCAGACCTGAACTGGCAAGGCGGAACTTCAGCGTTGAGGCGATTTGTATTTCTTCATTGGCGGCCGGTTCCAGCATAACAAGCTGGTAACCTTTGTCCGGCAGCTGGCTGACGGCCCAGTAGTACTGGGTGCCACTGATGCTGATCAGACCATGCTTGTCAGCATCGGCATAGGCTTCTCTCAGGTATTTAGATAAAAGCGAGGCGTTAATCTCAAGATTGCCGGCAACATGCAGTATGTGATTGTCTTTCTGGATGATCAGGATTGACTGTGGTGTGGAGAACTTCTGGCGCAGTTCCTCAAGATATATTTCTGATACATAGGCGTTACCGGGCAGGGTCAGGTGTTCTGCGATTTCCCGGTTAAGGTATTGCAGGAAAATGGTTAACTGGTCACCGCGGCTCTCGGTTATCTGTCTGTAGGCCAGTAAACCGAAAACAACCTGGGCCAGAATGGTAATGCCCAGAATTGAAAATAAGATTTGCTTCCTCAGGTGCATGGAATCGCTTATTTACTTTTATGATCACAGGTGTTGATGCCGGCTGCTATGTACAGGGGGCAGAATCGAACCAACGCTACAATTAAATTTAATATGCCAATGGTACCGATAATGTTTGCACTGAGACGGTCATGGACTATCTGCCCGTCAATAAAGCCGATATAAATCAGGCCGGCGCTGATGCCAATGCGTAATAACTGGTCGAATCGTCCGATATTTTTCTTCATGATCAGATTCCCTGTTAGATTATAAAAAACGTTTAACTGACTTTGTGCTGATGCATCCGTGCATGGTTTGGCCACGGGGCATCTGTCACAGGATCAAAAGCAGATCCGTTAATCGGTGTTCTCCGTATTCAGCGGCATCAGGTTATATTTTCTGGCGACAGCTTCAAATGATTTGCCGTAGCGAACCTGCTCGATGGTTTTTAATACATCTTCAGTTGGGTGCATGTTTGTTACAGCCGAAAGTTTCCGGTGAAACGGATATGACTTGTTTTTCAGGTTGTCAGCAGTCGCGGCGACATTGTCGACGGTTATGGCTTTGACGTTACTGTGATCATCAAATATCCATGTTGAGCCGGTGTGGCCGATCGCGGTATCAAAGGTGGTGACCAGCTTGACCATTTCTTTGGCACTGCTGACGTCAAGCCGTTGTTTGGTGAAGTCATCGGCGCTGGGCAGAATGGTTTTCCAGTGGCCGGGACGTTTTTTACAATGCAGCCGGGCGGCGACCACAATCGGCTTGTCCCATCCGCCAACAGTTTTCCAGTTGCTTATATCGCCGCGAAAGATTGCGCGGACCTGTTCGGTTGACAGGTTGTTAACCGGGTTTTTCTTGTTAACCAGGATCAGGATCGGTTCTTCGGCCAGCGGATAGATTTTTATCTGTTTTTCATCGAGCTCATGCTGGCTCAGGGGGCAGCAGACAAAACCGAAAGTTTGATGAACCGGGCTGCTTTGTTGCGCCAGCTTTATGCCGGCATTACAACCCATGCCAAGGCTTGAGTTCTTGCCGTACAGCTGGAGTTTTTTGCCGGTGCTCTGTTCCAGCTCATCTTTTAATGAATCAAATATGACCCACGCAAAATGTGCACCGGCACCGGTTATGATGCCGGACGGCTCGGATTCATTATCAGCCAGGCTGTATAAAGGAAAAAACAGGGCAGATATTAATGCTGTGTATACGATGGCTAAAGGCTTGGATATAAAGTGCATAAAAAAGGTGCTCGCAAATTTGCTGTTATGTCTGGAAGACGCAAGTGTTTAATGCTGTAACGCCTGTTGAGTTCGATTCATTTTTTATGATTTGATTTCCTGGGATTACGGAAATAGACGAGTTATTGCAGTAATCAGTATTAATCTAGTTCATGGATGGCCTGTTTGCCATTATCAAGCCAATGATTTATGTAAAAAAAGGCTGTGTACGGGGTTTTCTGTAGACTCATTCCAGAAGTCGGGGCTAATCCTGCTTATTCTGATTTTTCCTTGATTTTCGCCTTGATAAAGTGATTTTTTATCCCCATATACATCAGCACTAATCAGGTTCTAGTCTATTTTATATTTTGGAGTAAAAAATGAGCGTTGAAGCGAGTAAAGAAACCCTCGAATTTCAAACCGAAGCCCGTCAAATTCTGCATTTGATGACCCATTCACTGTATTCAAACAAGGAGATCTTTCTGCGTGAGCTGATTTCCAATGCCTCTGATGCCTGTGACAAATTACGCTTTGAGGCACTGAGCGATGACAGCCTGTATGAAGGTGATTCGGAGCTGTCAATCGTGGTCGAATATGATGACGCCGCCAATACCGTCACCATAACCGATAACGGTATCGGCATGTCCCGCCAGGAAGTGATTGATAATATCGGTACCATTGCCAGTTCCGGTACCCGTAAGTTCCTTGATGCACTGACCGGTGACCAGGCCAAAGACGCACAGATGATTGGCCAGTTCGGGGTTGGTTTTTACTCAAGCTTTATTGTCGCTGACAAAGTGATACTGGAGACCCGTCGCGCGGGTGATCCTGCCGATGCAGCGGTGCGCTGGGAGTCTGATGGCGAGGGCAGTTTCTCGCTGGAAAACATCGAAAAAGCCGGGCGCGGCACCAAAGTTGTTCTGCAC
>JAJRTD010000338.1 GCA_024278435.1 Gammaproteobacteria bacterium
CCCTATATGGCATCCCCATTAAACATCTCCGCCATGAGTTTCGGCGCCTTGAGCAAGCATGCCATCCTGGCGCTGAACAAGGGCGCAAAAATCGGTGACTTCTACCACAACACCGGCGAAGGCGGTTTAAGCCCCTACCACCTTGAACACGGTGGCGACATTGTCTGGCAGATCGGAACCGGCTACTTTGGCTGCCGGGACATCAATGGTAATTTCGACAGCAAACAGTTTAAGAAAAACGCCCGCCTTGACGTGGTCAAGATGATTGAAATCAAGTTGTCCCAGGGTGCCAAGCCCGGTCATGGCGGCATCCTGCCCGCCGCCAAGGTAACCGAGGAAATTGCCCGGATACGGCATGTACCCATGGGACAGGACGTGGTTTCCCCACCGGCGCATTCTGCCTTTGACTCGCCAAAAACCCTGCTTGAATTTGTTGCCCGGCTTAGAGAGCTCTCCGGCGGTAAACCGGTTGGTTTCAAGCTCTGTGTCGGCCGGCGCAGTGAGTTCCTGGGCATCTGCAAGGCCATGATGGAAACCGGTATTACCCCGGACTTTATCACCGTTGACGGCGGCGAAGGTGGTACCGGCGCCGCGCCCATTGAATTAACCAACTCGGTCGGTTTACCGCTGCGTGACGGCCTTATTTTTATCAACAGTGCACTGACCGGTATCAACCTTCGCGATAGAATCCGCATTATCGCCTCCGGAAAAATTCTGACAGCATTTCACATCGCCCGCATGATTGCTTTAGGCGCCGACACCATTAACTCGGCCCGCGGCATGATGTTGGCCCTGGGCTGCGTACAATCAAGAAGCTGTAATACCGACAAGTGCCCCACCGGTATTGCCACACAGGACCCGGCACGTTACAGGGCACTGGATATAGAAGACAAGTCGCAGCGCGTTGCCAACTACCACAATTCTACCGTCGAGCACCTGACCGAGCTGCTGGGCTCCTGCGGCCTGCGCTGCCTTGCTGATTTAAAACCCTGCCATATCAACCGCCGGGTCAACGGCACAAAGATCAAGAACTATGACGAGCTCTACCCGAGAATTGAGTCATGCTGTTTGCTGGGATGCGACAACCTTCCCGAGGACTGGAAAGCGGACTGGGAAAAAGCCAACGCAAACCACTGGTAAGGCATATGCTGCTTGTCAATTACCTGAAACAGTTAAGCTTTGGCAGGCTGCTTTTATGGCTTTACCTGGTCTGGTACCTTGCCATCAGCATCGTATACTTTGATGCCGACCTTGAACTGTGGCTGACGGCACTGGGAATTTCGCTGATCGTTGGTTCTGCCCTGGTTCTTAGCACCAACCACTGGCCGACCATGCGCCTGTTCCTTATCCCCTTCTGTGTTTCCAGCTATTCGATGCTGATCAAGGACAAGGGTTGCGTGGTCATCTTTCCACCAGACCTGGAAACCAACAGTATTGCCCTGCTGGCCATAGCGGGTTTTCTGCTGATCATTGTCCTGGTAAAGCAACTGGGTACTATAAAACAGCGGACCGGCTAAAACGCCGCATCGTGGTAGACATTCTGCACATCATCGAGATCGTTCAGCAGGTCCAGAAAGCGGTTAAACATCTCAACGTCATCGGCCGATAACGGCGTATTGCCTTTGGGCAGAAACTGGATTTCATCGACATCAAAATCGATTTCACCAAAGGCCTCGCCAAGGGCTTTTTTCGCCTTGAAGTAATCGGTGTGCGGTGCAAACACGGTGATCTTTCCGTCATCACTCTCGATATCACTGACATCGACATCCGCCATTAACAGCGCTTCCAGCGCGGCCTCTTCATCGTCAGCCGGAAAAACAAAAATACAGGAATGGTCAAACATGTGGCTGACGGTGCCCTCGGTACCAATCTTGCACTTTGTCTTGGTAAAGCACTGGCGCACATCACCAAAGGTCCGGTTCGGGTTGTCAGTCAGACAGTCAACAATCACCATACAGCCCCCGGGGCCAAAGCCCTCGTAGCGGGCAACTGAGAAATCTTCCCCGCCACCGCCTTTGGCCTTGTTAATGGCTTTTTCGATAACATGCGTTGGCACCTGGTCCTTTTTGGCACGCTCTATCAGGCCACGTAATGCCAGGTTGCCTTCCGGATCCGGTCCCCCTTCTTTGGCACAGACGTAGATAACACGACCGTATTTACTGTATACCCTGGCCTTGGCATCCGATGTTTTCGCCATGGATTCTTTACGGTTCTGGTAGGCTCTGCCCATTACACTACTGCTCCGGTGATGATTTAGTCGATAATAAAAAAGTGAATTTTACAGTGTCGTCACAGATGAGGGAAATAAAATAATACTGATCAGAATACAGACTGGAAACTGATGCCGCCGCCATCGCCCGGATCGTTGATCGGGTCATCGGCATTGATACTGAGATTAAACTGCAAGGTGCTGTTGCCATCGGCCGAGGTATAGACAAAGCCCATACGCAACTTGGCTTCGATGCTGTCATTGACCGTATTGCGGCTGCTGTCCTGCAAATAGGTCTGCCGTTCTTCAACGTCGCCGATATGCAGCCCCAGATCCCATCCCATGTGTTCATTAAACGGGTGATACACCGTACCGTATATCTGCAACGTCGTCATAAAATAGTTGAGGTTGTTAGTACTGCTGATATAGTCGCGGATATTGTTTTTTATGTAATCATACTGTGAGCCAAGGCGAAATTCATAACGTTTGCCCATGCCTTTTACCCAGTAGATATCCGCCGAAATATAATCGGTTGCCTGCTGCAGGTCCTGCCCGCTCTGCGAGCTGGTTTTATCCAGGCTGAAACCGCTAAGGCTGGCGCCATATACCGTGTCGGCAACCGGCAAATAATCAAACTGCAGGAAATAGTTATCGCCTTTTTGCGTAAACAGCGCATTGCGGTCCGGGTCAACGCGTTCCAGCGGCCGTTCACGTTGCAGGGTATAGCGAAGTTTGTAGTGGCCGGCAAACTCATAGTAGCCCTCCAGCTTTATATTACTCGGCGCCTTGCGGTAAAACGTGTTATCAGCCGCATTTTTCTGGTTGTAATAGGCATCAACGTTAAGGTATTCAAGGCGTGTATAGTTCCATGGCCGCCGGCCCCAGATCAGGGCAAAGCCCAGGTCCATGTCACTTTTCTCATAGGCCGGAGTTCCCAGCAGGGAAAAGCCAAGGTTGCCGGCCCAGGGATAGATTTCAACTTCAGCCGTCGGTAGTGGAACCGGTTTGCTGGCATAAAAAACTTCCTGCTGCATTTCCAGGCGAACATTTAGGTAATCCGAGAGTTCACTCTGCAGCTTCAGTTCATTCTGTACAAATGCCAGGTCACCATCCAGGCTGGCGCCGGTAATACGCCAGGCGGATACATTGTCGTACCACTGGTATTCCAGCGATTTTCGAAAACGATGAGCCTTGATATCGAGAAAGTTTTCCTCATTCAGGTTGATATCATTTATTTCGTAGTCATTATCAAAAGCCAGTAACGGTGAGGCAAACAGCGCCATGCCAATACCCAGGCTGAAGCTGAATCGATTTGTTTGATAGATGGATGGCATGCCTGCATTGTATAAAAAATGCAGCTGCAGATATACCGAAACAGCGGTTTGGCGGATAGCTGGGAAATCAGCCGGCAGTCATGGACGAAAGGTGTTTCCAGGCCTGCGCAACCGGCTTTTCCACTGCCTGCTTTTTATTGCGCTTGATATGTTGCGGTATTTCTCCGGGATGAATAACGCGCTCGGGATGCCCCTTGGGGAATTCCGCCAGGTGGTCAAAGAAAAG
>JAJRTD010000339.1 GCA_024278435.1 Gammaproteobacteria bacterium
ACTGGATGAAGACGCTGAAAAAAATGCCGATGACGATACGGCAGCCAATGATGATGGTAACGTAGAGGGTTCGCCACAGGACGAGTTGTCTGCCGATACAGTCGCAGAGAGTGCCGGTGATGAAGCCGTCGCAGCAGATGGCGCAGCATCTGGTGAGCAGGCGGATATCGCCAGCGTCGAAGCAGCAGAAGAAACGCTCTCTGATGACAACGATGAAGACAGCACACGCTCCGCGTTTAATGTTTAAACTTTTTATTTGCCGCCTGTCCCGGGCGCCCGGTTGTTATTATGGCGGCAGATAACACCGCATCAGAACGCGTACAGAAAGCACTGGCCCGCATGGGCTATGGCTCACGTCGTGAAATCGAGCGCCTGATCAGCGAACAGAAAATCCGCATCAACGGCCAGCTGGCCAAGCCGGGTGACCATGTCAGGGAAGGCGACAAGATCAATATCGGTTCCCGCCGCGCCGTCATTACCTCTGAAGTCAGCCGCATCCGTGTCCTGCTTTACAACAAACCCGAAGGTGAGATCTGTACCCGCAAGGACGAAGAGGGACGGCCCACGGTATTCGACCACCTGGGCAAGCTGAAAACCGGGCGCTGGATCAGTGTCGGCCGGCTGGATATCAATTCCAGTGGCCTGCTGATTTTTACCAATTACGGCGAACTGGCCAACCATCTGATGCACCCCTCCAGTGAGATAGAGCGTGAGTACGCGGTCAGGGTCAACGGCGAGGTGACACGTGACACCATTAAAACCCTGTTAAAAGGTGTTGAGCTTGAAGACGGTTTCCTCAAGTTCGACCAGATTGTTGATGCCGGCGGCCAGGGCGCCAACCACTGGTACCATGTGATTCTGAAAGAAGGCAAAAACCGTGAGGTGCGCCGCCTGTGGCAGTCACAGGATGTCCGGGTCAGCCGCCTGATACGTGTACGTTACGGCAGTCTGGTATTGCCACGGGACCTGAAACAGGGCAAAAAGGTCGAGCTCACGCTTGACGAAACCAGGGAGCTGTTCAGCGCTATCAACCTGAAATGGCCGCAAGCCTTTGAAGATCGCGGGCAAAAAAAATTCGATAAACGCCGGCGATTTAAAACTAATCGGACGGGCAGGGGTCATACCCGGAAGGCTGATGAAAAAAC
Organism: Gammaproteobacteria bacterium; assembly: GCA_024278435.1. Classification (GTDB taxonomy): domain Bacteria; phylum Pseudomonadota; class Gammaproteobacteria; order SZUA-229; family SZUA-229. Next base: position 1,146 of record JAJRTD010000339.1, read on the forward strand.
CGGCCTGAAAAAGCAGGAAAAATCAGTGTATTCGAAAACACGCAGTGATAAGCATAAGTCGAAAAAATCCAGGCCCTGATTAACCACCAGTATTCATTACCAGGACAAACGGGCTTATAAAAACGGGGTATGTCATGAATAAAACCAGACCAGTCATTTCCTTTTTTATTCTGTTTGCCGTAGTGCTCTCCGGCATCGCCATCAGTCCACCGGCCTGGGCTAAAACCGAAGGCGAGCTGGCTGCCGGCATGGTCAATCCCGGGCATGAAGAAAAACCGGCCTGGTTCAAGGTATCGTTTCTTGACCTGTTTGAAGATATTGATGATGCCGCGGAAAACAATAAGCGCCTGATGATTTATTACTACCAGGATGGTTGCCCGTACTGTAAAAAACTGCTGGAAGACAATTTCGCACAGCGCGATATCGCGGAAAAAACACAGAAATATTTCGACGTGGTGGCAATTAATCTCTGGGGTGACAAGGAAGTAACGGTGGGTGATAAAATCTATACTGAAAAACAGTTTGCCGAAGCGCTGAAAGTGCAGTACACACCGACCCTGCTGTTTTTTAACGAAGACAGGAAAATCGTATTCCGTGCCAACGGCTATTACCCGCCGGAAAAATTCAGTGCCCTGCTGGATTACATCGGGAAAAAACAGGAAACCCGGCTCAGTTACCAGGACTACATGGTTGAAGTTGACCCGCAGCCGTCAAGCGGCCGGCTGCACAATGACATCAATACGGTTGCATCGGTCAGCGACCTTGCTGCTTCGATGACAAAAGATAAATATCTGCTGGTTATGTTTGAACAGAAACAGTGTGCCAGTTGTGATGAACTGCACCAGGATATATTAAAGCGTAAGGCAAGCATGGACCTGCTGTCGCGTTTTAACGTGGCGGTACTTGATATGTGGTCAAACAATCAAATAACCACGCCTGACGGTAAAAAGATGAGCATCCGCAACTGGGCGAAAAAACTGGATATCAAGTATGCCCCCAGCCTGGTATTTTTTAACCATAAAGGCGAAGAAGTCTTCAGAACCGATGCCTATTTAAAAGCCTTCCATACCCAGTCGGCCATGGACTATGTTTCTTCCGGTGCCTATAAAACCCAGGGTAACTTCCAGCGCTATATTGACCAGCGTGCCGACCATCTGCGGGAGCAGGGTGCTGAAATAAACCTGATGGAATAAGGAAAAATATTTTTCACCACAGTGGCACAGAGAGCACAGAGAAAACCTTAACTGCGCCGCAGGCGCAGTTAACAATAAAAAACAGATTTTCTCTGTGTCCTCTGTGTCTCTGTGGTAAATCGTTTTTATCTTTTTACAAAAATATAAAACATGAACCACTCCCTGCACACAATTTCATTACTCAACCTGAGCTTTGCTTTTATCCCGGTCGCACTGACCATCTTTAT
>JAJRTD010000340.1 GCA_024278435.1 Gammaproteobacteria bacterium
GACAGACGGTTATTGCTGGAAAACATGCTGGGCGCTAACACCATTCCGCTGACCGTACTGGTGGACGCTGATGGCCGTGTACTGGAAAAAGTAGTTGGTGCATACGAGTGGGATGAAAAGGCAACCGTTGATGCCATAGGACAGGTGTTTCAGATCGAGCTGAAGTAGCGGACGTGGATAAAACCGCCTGACAGGTTGGGACGCCAGGCGACGAATTGGCATTATTGGTACCGGAGGCCGGACTTGAACCGGCACGCTATTGCTAGCATCGGATTTTGAATCCGACGTGTCTACCAATTCCACCACTCCGGCGTTTGATGTGGGGTTTGTGCAGCGCGCATTCTATAGGAAAAAGTTGGCGGTTTACAGGTGTTCGTTAGCTGTTGCGCTAAAAAGTAGTCTGAAAATGCAGGCTGCCGCTGCTAAGGTTTGAACAAACCAGCTGTAGGTGCGAATTTATTCGCACGACGAACGTATACTCTGGCACCGCTGTGCGCATAAATTCTCACCTACCTTGTTAGCTGCCCGGAAAGACTTTTTTGAACGGTTTTACGGTGACCTGCGCATAAACACCGGCCGCCACGTAGGGGTCGGCATCCGCCCAGGCTCTGGCGTCTTCCAGACTGTCAAATTCGGCAACCACCAGGCTGCCGCTGAATCCGGCTTCGCCGGGATCTTCGCTGTCGATTGCCGGGTGCGGCCCGGCCAGGATTAACCGGCCTTCATTCTGCAGGGCGGTTAAACGTTCCAGGTGATCGGGGCGCGCGGCCAGGCGGTTCTGCAGGCTGTGTTTTACGTCTTCGGCAATAATGGCGTACAGCATTACTGGTTCTCTCCATTCTTGTTCAGTTCATCCTCGATATCGTCTTCTGTAATATGTCGCGACAGGTAGATGGCCTGCAAAATGACAAAACCGATGGTCAGTCCCATCAGGCCGAACAGTTTGAAGTTGACCCAGGTGTCCATGCGCGCCTGGTCGGAGGCGCTCAGGTTGTAGTAGAAGGCAACATAGAGATTGGCGGCGCCGCTGACAAAAAAGAAAGCGATCCACGACAGGTTGAGGGTTTTCCAGACATGTTCCGGCAGCTTGATCTGCTGGTCCATCATGCGCTGGATAATCGGTTTGTCACCCATGTACATGCTGCCAAGAAAGACCCCGGCAAACAGCCAGTTCAGCACGGTTGGCTTCCACTGGATAAAAGCCGGGTTGCCGAAGAAAATGGTAATACTACCGAGTACGGTAATTAGCACCAGCGAGAACAAATGCATGCGTTCAAATTTGCGGGTGTTGATCCAGTGGTAACCCACCTGGATAAAACTGGCGATAATGGCAACGGCGGTGGCGACGATAGTGGCGTTGATAAAGTCCGGTTTATCGGGGTTGATCAACTGGCCGATAAAAGTATTTTCGATCAGGAGTTTGGCCTGGTAGTAACTGGCAAAAAAGAGAATAATTGGAAAAAAGTCAAAGAGTAACTTCATATTGTTAATGTTGTTTGTATGTTCAGGCAGCGTATTTTCTGCAGCCATTATACCTGACTTTTTTCAATGAAAAATGAATAGTGAAAAATGAAAAATTTAAAAACATCATTTAATTCTAAGTGGTTTTGATTATATTTTTTCACTGCTGTCCCGTTAACTATATATTGTTTTTGCTTGAAACCGCATTACACATGACTTTTAGCGGTACCTTGTATTGCATAAGACATGAAATACGCCCTTTGACTATTTTGTCATCCTGAGCGTAACGAAGTGAAGTCGAAGGATCTTAAGCGCCGTATCATGCGGAGTTTAAGATCCTTCGGTTCCGCTTCGCTACACTCAGGATGACAGTGCCAGGTTAACGGGACAGCAGTGATATTTTTTCATTTCGGTATTGGTGTAAAATGCTTCTTTTGTGGTGAACCTTTTTTGTCCACCTGTTGGCATTGTCGGGGTGGCAGCATCCTTCCTGCGTCAGCATGACAATAGAACAATATTTTTCATTTTTCACTATTCACTTTTCATTGTTTGTTTATGAGTCAGTATTTCGAAATTCATCCTGAAAATCCGCAAATGCGCCTGATCAAGCAGGCGGTGGATATTATTCATGGCGGCGGGGTGATTGTTTATCCCACCGATTCCAGCTATGCGCTGGGCTGCCATATCGGTGATAAAAACGCGGCGACCCGGCTGCGGCGTATCCGGCAGATCGATGACAGGCATAACCTGACACTGGTGTGCCGGGACCTGTCTGAAATTGCGACCTATGCCAAGATCAGCAACACTGATTACCGGTTGCTGAAGTCACTTACACCGGGACCCTATACCTTTATTCTGCCGGCAACCTCTGAAGTGCCGCGTCGCCTGATGCACCCGAAACGCCGGCATATCGGTATACGGGTCATGGACCATCCGGTGGTAAACGCACTGCTGGAAGAACTGGGGCAGCCGCTGATGAGCTGTACCCTGGTAATGCCCGGGGAGGAGCTGCCGGTGACCGATGCCGAGGACATTCGCGGCCAGCTGGAAAAACAGGTGGACCTGATTATCGATGGCGGCCATTGCGGTATTGAGCCGACCACGGTGATCCGGCTGACCGATGGTGTGCCTGATGTGCGGCGCCATGGCAAGGGCAAGGACCACGGGCTTTAGCCCGTGGTAATGAATAATGTTTTAATGAATAGTGAATAATGGGTGGAACATCTCTGGTTCCAAAGAAAAAATTATTCATTATTTACTAATCATTATTGATTGAAAAAAGCAGGTATAATCCCCGCAACAGACACTGAAATCTGAACCGAATACTGGAACACAAACCACCAGCCAACCCTGAAAGACTTTCCATGTTATATACAATAGCCGTATGGGCATTGCCTGTTTTATTTGCGATTACCTTGCATGAGGCGGCACATGGCTGGGTGGCGAACAAACTGGGTGATCCGACCGCCAAAAACCTGGGGCGAATCACCATCAACCCGATCAAGCATATTGACCCCATGGGAACCATCGTGGTGCCGCTGGCACTGGTGATGCTGAGCGGTTTTATTATCGGCTGGGCCAAGCCGGTACCGGTTGAGCCGCGTTATTTTAAAGCGCCGCTGCTGGATATGGCGCTGGTAGCCGTGGCCGGCCCGGTCTCCAATTTCTTTATGGCCTGTTTCTGGGCCATGTTTATCCTGCTGGCTGGTACGCTGCTTGGCCAGTCCGCCCTGCTGGCATTTTTCCTGGCCATGGGGCAGGCGGGTATTGTTATTAATGTCGTGCTGATGGTGCTGAACCTGCTACCCATCCCGCCGCTTGACGGTGGCCGCGTGGTGGCCGGTGTGCTGCCGCCACAGCTGGCCATGCCGTTTATGCAGCTGGAGCGCTTCGGCATGGTCATTATTTTGCTGTTACTGGTCAGTGGCTTACTGGGTAAAATTATGTGGCCGCTGGTGCAGCATTTTGTCAAACTGATTGGCACAATATTTGGAATCTAACGCTTTTCGTCCAGAGCCATAACGGAAACAATAAAGGGTATAAAAACTTGAATACAGTAGCAAAACAACATCAGCGCGTTTTATCCGGCATGCGGCCCACCGGCCGTTTGCACCTGGGGCATTACCACGGGGTGTTAAAAAACTGGGTGCAGTTGCAGCATGAATACGAATGTTTCTTTTTTGTTGCCGACTGGCATGCGTTGACCACGCATTACGAAGACCCGTCTGTGATCGAGCAAAGCACCTGGGACATGGTGGTGGACTGGCTGGCGGCAGGCATCAGCCCGGGTTCGGCCAAGCTGTTTATCCAGTCAAAAGTCCCTGAGCATGCAGAGTTGCACACCCTGTTATCGATGATTACTCCGCTGGGCTGGCTGGAACGGGTGCCCACCTACAAGGACCAGCAGGAGCAGCTCAAGGAAAAAGACCTGGCGACCTACGGTTTCCTGGGCTATCCGTTGCTGCAAAGTGCCGATATCCTGGTTTACAAGGCCGGTCTGGTGCCGGTAGGCGAGGATCAGGTGGCTCATGTCGAGCTGACCCGTGAGGTGGCGCGTCGGTTCAATCATCTTTATGGTCGTGAACCGGGTTTTGAAGAAAAAGCCGAGCAGGCCGCCGCCAAGATGGGCAAGAAAAATGCCCGCATGTTCTTCAAGTATCGCAAGGAATACCAGGAAAAAGGCGATGTTGAAGCGCTGAACGTGGCCAAGGCACTGCTGGACTCGCAGCAGAATATCTCGATTGGCGATAAAGAACGCCTGTTCGGTTACCTTGAAGGCTCCGGCAAGATCATCCTGCCCGAGCCGCAGGCTTTACTGACACCGGCATCGAAAATGCCGGGGCTGGACGGGCAGAAAATGTCCAAGTCGTATAACAATACCATTGCCCTGCGTGACGACCCCGATACGGTGAGCAAAAAATTACGAACCATGCCGACCGACCCTGCCAGGGTGCGCCGCACCGACCCCGGTAACCCGGAAAAATGTCCGGTCTGGCAGTTTCATGAAGTATATACTGATGACGCGACCCGCGACTGGGTACAGCAGGGGTGTAGAAATGCCTCCATTGGTTGTGTAGAGTGTAAACAGCCGGTGATTGACGCGGTGCTGGACGAGTTGCGACCGATGCAGGAAAGAGCCCGTGAATATGAGGAAGACCTGACCACGGTTAAAGCCATTATTGAAGAAGGTAATGAAGCCGCTCGTGAGGTTGCCCGTGATACACTGGAAGACGTAAGAAAGGCGATGGGCATTGCCTATTTATAGACGACGCAGGATCAGGCAAAGACGATGGTAAACCCGGATATTCAGGAAACGCAGCAACACCTTGCCCGGCAGGAGAAACTTGCTGAGCAGACGAAGGCGGACGCTTCCGATAACAGCGCAAAGGTAAATGCCCAAGGTGATTCTGTGGATAATACCCAGGGAAACGCCCAGGGAGAAATGCCTTTTGCCCTGGTGCAGGGCGAGCCGCTGACGGTTGTGCCGCAGGACTTATATATTCCACCCGATGCGCTGGAAGTGATCCTGGAAGCGTTTGAAGGGCCGCTGGATCTGCTGCTGTATCTGATCAAACGGCAGAATATCGATATCCTTGAAATTCCGCTGGAAGAAACTACTCGCCAGTACATGCAGTATATCGACCTGATGCAGAACCTGCGTATCGAGCTGGCATCGGAATACCTGCTGATGGCGGCCATGCTGGCTGAAATCAAGTCGCGCATGCTGCTGCCGCGTCCGGCAGAAAGCGAAGACGAGGACGATCCACGCGCCGAGCTGATCCGCCGCCTGCAGGAATACGAACGCTTTAAAACTGCGGCACAGAACATCGACGAATTGCCCAGGGTTAACCGCGACTTCTATCTGACCAAAGTTGAGCCGCCAGAAATATACCAGGAGCGGCCGCTGCCGGAAGTGGATCTGCGAGATATCCTGTTTGCCTTTAAAGACGCCATGGCACGTGCGGAAATGTACAGTCATCACCATATTCAACGTGAAGCACTGTCGGTGCGTGAACGCATGACCCGGGTGTTGAGTGCCATTACCAGTGACGGCTTTACCGATTACACCAGCCTGTTCAGTATTGAAGAAGGCCGTCGCGGTGTGGTCGTCACCCTGCTGGCGATTCTTGAGCTGGTGAAAGAGCAGCTGATCGACCTAGTGCAGTCCGAGGCGTTTGCACCGATCCACTTAACAGCCGCCGGTTCAGCCAGCAATATGCAGGCAGACATCAGCGACAATAACGACGGGCAGCGCGGCGAATAGCCGTAGAGAGCCACCATAGAGAAACGATTATGGACATAACTAAACTGAAAACCATTCTTGAAGCGGTGTTACTGGCAGCCGACCGTACCCTCAGCGTGGTACAGATGGAGTCGCTGTTCGAGCTTGACGAAGAACGCCCAACCCGTGATGAAATCCGCAAGGCACTGCATGAAATGGCTGATGATTACGAGTCACGCGGCTATGAGCTGAAACAGGTCGCCAGTGGTTTTCGTTTGCAGGTAAAACAGGAATACGCTACCTGGGTCGGACGTCTGTGGGAAGAAAAACCGGCACGTTATACCCGCGCCCTGCTGGAAACCATGGCATTGATCGCCTATCGCCAGCCCATCACCCGCGGTGAAATTGAAGAGGTGCGTGGTGTCAGTGTCAGTTCCAATATTATCAAGACCCTGCTGGAGCGTGACTGGATC
>JAJRTD010000001.1 GCA_024278435.1 Gammaproteobacteria bacterium
AAAGATCGGCTTCAAGATTGAAAACCTGCGTTACGGTGAAGTCGACAACCTGTGGGCACGGTATGGCACACAGTCGCCGCTTTTTGTTTTTGCCGGCCATACCGATGTGGTGCCAACCGGCCCGGTAGAACAATGGGGCAATGACCCGTTCGACCCGACCATCAACGGCGATGTAATGACCGGCCGCGGCAGCGCCGACATGAAGAGCAGCATCGCCGCCATGATCTGTGCCTGCGAAGACTTTCTCAAGGAGGGCAAGGAAATTAACGGCTCGATCGCCTTTTTAATCACCAGCGATGAAGAAGGCCCGGCGATTGACGGCACGGTGAAAGTCATTGAGCACCTGCAGCAGACCGGGCAAGCAATCGACTGGTGTCTTGTCGGCGAACCCTCCAGTACCAGCACCCTGGGTGATGTGATTAAAAACGGCCGCCGCGGTTCCCTTTCCGGCGACCTGACCGTTCACGGTGTGCAGGGACATATCGCCTACCCGCAGCTGGCAAAAAACCCCATCCACCTGTTTGCCGGTGCATTACAGGATCTGTGCGATGAAGTCTGGGACAACGGTAATGAATTCTTTCCGCCAACCAGTTTCCAGGTTTCCAATATTCACGGCGGCACCGGTGCCAGCAATGTTATTCCGGGCGATCTCAATGTGCAGTTCAACCTGCGCTTTTCCACCGAAATCACCGACCAGCAAATCCGGCAGCGGGTTGAACAGCTGCTGGACAAACACCAGCTTGACTACAGCCTGGACTGGTCGCTTTCCGGCCAGCCGTTTTTAACACCGGATGGCAAACTGGTGGATGCGGCCAGGACGGCGATTAAAACAGTCTGCAATGTTGATGCTGAACTGTCCACCGCTGGCGGCACCTCTGACGGGCGCTTTATTGCCCCCACCGGCGCCCAGGTTGTGGAGCTGGGCCCGGTGAATGAAAGCATTCACAAGATCAACGAAAACATCAATATTAACGACCTGGAACAGCTGACAAAAGTGTACCTGCAGATATTAAAACAGTTGCTTTAATGCGCTACACTCAAGTTATAACAGCGGTGATAAAAGCCATCACACATAATAACAAAACAAAGGGGCAATAAAATGGAAGAAAAAAAGGTCTGGCTAAGCTACGAAAGGGTCTGGTTCAGTTTTTTTATGATCCTGGCGCTGACACTTAATTTTGGTTTTTTTATCGGCGAACTTGACGACCCGCAGCACCACAATGTGTTTGAACTGTTCGCGGTCATTATCATCAACATGATTGCCACCGTACTCAAACTTGGCGACCGCACCCAGATGGGACCGATGCTGCTGGCAACCAGCCTGGTTGCCCTGGTACAGCTTATCTCCGCCGCCCTGGTCTGGGCTTTTGCCATACATGTCAATGAAACCGGACTGACGCCTTCGGTGATGGCGACCATCGTTTCATTGAGCGGCGGCGCGGTACTGGCAAATGTCATTTCCGTTATCCTGCTGATGATAGAAACCACCTTCCAGCGCCGATAGAAAAGCTGTAGCAACCATGCGTAGCGAAGAGCACGTGCAGAAACAACAGCCGGACGATTCGTCTACTACAGAGGCCTTCACTTCCGAGGAACCGTTTAACCCGCAAACCGCCATGATCATGTGGCGCATGCGGACGCCGCTGATTATCCTTATCTGTGTCTATGCCATTGCCGTACTCGGCCTGGTATTGATTCCCGGCGTCGATGACCAGGGCAACCCCTGGCACATGAGTTTTTTTCACGCCTTTTACCTGGTCAGTTATACCGCAACAACCATCGGCTTTGGCGAGATCCCCTACCCCCTGACCGACGCGCAACGCATGTGGGTGCTGGTCACTATCTACATGACGGTTGTCTCCTGGTTCTATGCCATCGGCAGTATTCTTTCACTGGTGCAGGACCCGGTATACCAGCAGGTACGCAAGCAGGCACGCTTTCAGAAAGAAGTCGCCGGCATGCAGGAAAGTTTTTACCTGGTCTGCGGCCTCGGCGAAACCGGCTACGAGATTGTTGAAGCGCTCAGCAATGAACATTATCGCTCCATCGTCATAGAAAAAGACGGTGACAGCCTGCTGAAACACAATATCCACTCGCTGCCTGAGTACGTGCCCCTGCTGATCGCCGATGCCTCCATACCCAAAAACCTGAAAATGGCCGGCATTGCCAGGGACAACTGCAAGGGCGTGATCGCCGCCACGGCCTCCGACGAGGTCAATCTGAAAATCGCCATCAGCAGCAAGCTGCTGCACCCGGATGGCATGGTAGTGTGCCGCTCGGATATTCAGCAGTATGAAGAGAACATGCTGTCGTTTAAAACCGACTACGTGGTAAACCCTTACAATACCTTTGCCCGGATTTTTGCCATGCTGCTGCATTCGCCGTCCATGCACATGATTTTCGACTGGGTAACCGGGGCACCGGACTCCAGCCTGAACCAGGCGGAAGAACCGTTGATCCTTAATTCGGGGCGCTGGATTTTATGCGGCTATGGCCGCTTCGGACGTTCGCTCTACAAATCAGCACTGCTGGAAAACCATGTTGAAACCACGATTCTCGAAGCCGATGAAAGCATTTGCGAACGCTTCAAGCAAGACCACTCCGACAATATCATCACCGGCAGCGGGGTTGACGAAGAAACGCTGGACAAGGCCGAAATAAAACAGGCCGTCGGTATTATTGCAGGCACTGACAACGACTCCAACAACCTGTCGATCATCATGACCGCCCGGCAGATGAACCCGGATATTTTTGTGGTTGCCCGGCAGAACCAGCGTGACAATACGGAGCTGTTCTAGCGCAGCAATGCCGACCTGGTCATGCAACCACGCGAAATCACTGCCCGCTATATTCGTGCACAGTTACTCAACCAGCTGCTTATCCCGTTTCTTTTCGAGGCCAGCCAGCAGAATGAAGAGTGGACCAATATAACGGTCAGCCGACTGATCGCTGTTATCGGTGAACGCAAGCCCCATGTCTGGACCACCATTATTGACACTGAAAATGCACCAGCCGTAATCCACGCCATCAACCTGGGGCGCAGCGTCAGGCTGGACTGCCTGTTGACCGACCCCGCCTCCAGCACGCACCGGCTGGAATGCGTTGCCCTGCTACATGAAAGCGGTTCAACGCAGCAACTGATGCCGGACAACGATATTGAATTAAAGCCCGGGGACAGGATCCTGTTCTGCGGCAAACGTGAAGCCAAGGACGGCATGCACTGGATACTGCAGGTAATGAGCAGCCTGAACTATGTCATGACCTACGAAAACGAACCGGAAAGTTATATCTGGCGCATCCTCAGCCGCAACTACAAGGGCGTAGAGCGCAGAAGCAAACCACGCCGGCATTAATTAACAGAAAGCCTCCATCCACAACGGGACAAGGCAAAGCGGCGCTGTTATAATTCGCCGTTGAACCAGCAACCCTGCCCCGGTAGCTCAGCTGGATAGAGCGTCCCCCTCCTAAGGGGAAGGCCAGAGGTTCGACTCCTCTTCGGGGCACCAGACATTCAAACAAACAAAGGTGAAAATCATGTCCACAGTTACACTGGAAACCACCCACGGCAACATCGTTATTGAACTTGATGACGAAAAAGCACCGGAAACCGTTAAAAACTTCCTGTTCTACGTCAATGACGGCTTTTATGACGGTACCCTTTTCCACCGCGTGATTCCCAATTTCATGATCCAGGGTGGCGGCTTTATGCCTGGCATGGTGCAGAAACGCACCGAAGACCAGATTAAAAATGAAGCGGATAACGGTCTGACCAATGACCGCGGCACGATAGCCATGGCAAGAACCAACGATCCACATTCAGCTACCGCACAGTTCTTCATCAACCATAATGACAATGCTTTTCTCAACCACACCGCCCCTACCGGTGCTGGCTGGGGTTATTGCGTATTTGGTAAAGTTGTCGATGGCATGGATACGGTTGATGCTATTGCCGCAGTCGGCACCGGTAACAACAACGGTCACGGTGATGTTCCACTAGAGGATGTTGTCATCAATAAAGCCACTGCTTCCTGAGCACTGGCCGGCCGCTTCAATCATCCATGAAAGACAGCGTTTTTATCTCCGACCTGCACCTTGCGCCGGAGCGGCCACAGATTATTGAACTGTTTCTGCGCTTTGCCGATGAAGTGGCGGCATCGGCCGACTCACTGTATATCCTGGGTGATTTCGTTGAATACTGGCTAGGGGATGATGACCCTGCCCCGGCACTGACACCGGTATTCGACTGCCTGCGCAACTTGAAAGACAGCCATAATACGGACGTTTTTCTGATGCACGGCAACCGGGATTTTCTGATCGGCCAGCAACTGGCCTCGCGTTGTCATTTTCAGCTGATCGATGAACCCTACCGGCTGGAAATTGCCGGACAGCAGGCACTGCTGATGCACGGTGATACCCTATGTACCGATGATACCGCCTACCAGCAGTTTCGCCAGATGGTGAGAAGTGAGCAATGGAAGCAGGACATCCTGAGCAAGAGCCTTGAAGAAAGAATCCAGATAGCCAGAAAATTCAGGGAGCAAAGCCGGGAATCAACTACGCAGAAAGAGGAGTACATCATGGATGTAAATCCCTCTGCTACTGACAGCGTGTTTATCAACAATGATATTACGCTGCTGATCCACGGCCACACGCATCG
>JAJRTD010000341.1 GCA_024278435.1 Gammaproteobacteria bacterium
CTTATCTCACGAACAGCCCGGCCCCGGGACGTACCTAAAACCGCCGCAGGGAAGACAAAGACCCCGAACTCTGCTATTAATAATTAGGGATGCACTGATGAAGCAGCGCCAGCTTAACCTTTAAACGATAAAATCCGGACCGGCCGATGCCAGAACCCCTTGTTGACTTTCCTTACACTCCAAGAAATCTTCAAAAAACAAATTCTGCAAGTTATTGAATAATATAGTTATTATATTTTGTGCATGATTATTGCATAACCATTTACTAACAATGAATACTTTAAAAAGCCAATAACTAAACCCCTGGCTGGCCGGTTAGACACCTGCCTGATGCAGGTCTGACAAGAAACCGCCACGCTGTAGATTAATGATGCAACAAGCTATACAAATTCTGCAAAAAGCAGATGTAGACAAACTGCCCAGTTTGCCCCACATTCTGCTGCCACTGCTTCATATCTGCCAGCATGAGACCCCATCCTTTGATGAACTGGCAAAACTGATAAAGCAGGATCCTGGTTTATATGCACGTGTTTATTCCACCTGTCTACAGCAGCAGTGCGACAGCATCGCCGCACAGAGTGATGCCACCCAGTCGCTTGACCAGGCGCTGCAGCAGCTGGGAATCAACACCTTAAAAAGCATTGCCACAACGGCCAGCGTACAGCAGTTTTTTTCACGCACCAGCCTTGAACGTACCGATTTTCTCAAACAGCACTGGTTTCATTCGCTGTATTGCGCCACCGTTGCCCAGTCAATTGCCAAACACTGTCATTACAAGAACCCGGATGAAGCCTATGCCACCGGGCTGCTGCACGACATCGGCCAGCTGATCCTGGAAAATGAATACCCGGACAAGTACACCGCCACCCTGGCCCAGCTGAGTGAAGACGAAAATTTTCACAGTCTTGAACAGGATGAATTTAATACCACGCACCACCAGGTTGGCGCGGAGCTGCTGAAAAAGCACGGTGCCAGCAGCTTTATGTATGATGCCGTGTTATACCACCATGAAGCTTTTGAGCGCATACAGGACGCACACCCGCTGGTAAAAATCATTAACCTGGCAAACCGCCTGACCAACAGTTATTTCAAAGAGGAAGACCGGCGGATATTTGATGCCGCCGAAGAACTGCTGGGACTGGGCAAGCCGCTGCTGCTCGAAATTCTGGAGAAATCCCAGGAGCGCCTGTCAAACATCACCCAGACGCTTGAAATCAAGATGACGGTTCATGGCATGAACGGTGAAACCACCAAGCAGAAAAATGCCAGTGACGAGTTCAAACAGGTACAGCTTGCCGAACAGGTGAGAAATATCGCCTTACTTGACGGCCTGCATCAGCAGCTGTCGCAAAGCGAAGTCAAGGCCGAAAACCCGGATGCGTTTCTGCAGATCGTTACCCGACAGCTTGGCATCCTGTTCAGCATCCGCCAGTGCGTCCTGTTTTTATACCACACGGCAAGCGACCGGGTAAACGCGGTCGCCGGCAAAAACCAGCCGTCACAATTATCAGACATCTCTATCCCGTTAACCACCGGCCGCAGCCTGGTAACCGATGCCCTGCTGGAAAAACAGGCAACCCACTCATTCGATTACGACACCCCCGATAAGCGCACCGACGGACTTTCCATTATTGACCGCCAGCTGCTCAGCCTGACACAACAGGGCGGCATTATCTGCCTGCCAATGATGACCAACAACATAACCATCGGCACCCTGCTGCTCGCGGTAGATAAAGCCCAGTACGAAGCCCTGTGGAAACAGCTTCCGTTATTGACCCGCTTTGGTAATGAAATTGCCTATACCATCAGCGCAAACAGCCTGTTCTCGGACGCTTCACACCGTGAAGACGAACAAACCAGCCAGCGTGAACAGTTAATCCATGAAGTGTTACATGAGGTGCGTAATCCGCTGAGCATTATGAACAACTACCTGGGCATCCTCAGTTACCGGCTGGAAAAGGACAAGGCCGCACAGGAGGATGTACAGACCATCAAGTCAGAAATCGAGCGCGTCAGCCAGATACTGAATCGCCTCACCGAGGAACCGGAAAGTCCGGGCAATGAAACCACCTCGGTTGACATCAACAGCATCATTACCGACCTGAGCAATGTTTTCCAGAATTCGCTGTTTACAGACAAAAATATCAAGATTTCGCTGGAACTGGATCGCGGCATTTCCACCCTGCAGAGCAACGCCAATGCGCTGAAACAGATCTATACAAACTTGATTAAAAATGCAGTTGAGGCACTTCCTGCAAACGGCAAACTTATGGTCTACACTCAGGATAACGTGAATGTTGACGGTAAACAGCATATTGAGCTGTCTATTGCCGACAATGGACCGGGTATTGACAAAAACGTCCTGCCACAGCTGTTTTCACCTGTGGAGTCCACCAAGGGAGGTGAACACGCCGGACTCGGACTGACTATTGTCAAAAACCTGGTAAACGAGTTACATGGATCGATCAGTTGTAAAAGTAGTGACAAAGGCACAAGTTTCCACATCCTGCTACCTAAGTAACTGAAAAACATAAAAATGATACCAAAGCACTCGCTCAAAGACCGTGCTAAATTAAAATAATAAAGTAAAAGTCGGGCTACTTTTACACAGCAGAGTAATAAAATGAGCATTAACGAGCAGAAAATTCTCATCGTCGACGATGATCCCGTTGTACTTAAAAGTTTAAAAGATTTACTTGCCGTCAGAGGCTTTAACCCGGATACAGCCATTGGCGGACAGGAAGCGATTTGCCGACTGGGCCAGGGCAATTATGACCTGGTACTGCTGGACCTGCACATGCCGTATGTCAACGGGCATGACGTGATGGCACATATCCAGACCAACCAGATCAACACCTCCGTTATTATCGTCAGTGGCGAAACCTCCTTTGAAGCAGCCAAAAACGCCTGCACCCAGGGTGCCTATGACTTCCTGCGCAAGCCGTATGCCACCGATGAACTGATCATCACCATCAACAATGCCCTGAAAGACAAACGCCTGCAGAAACAGAACGTGTTTATGCAGCAGCAGCTGTCCGAATCGGAACGCCTGCATCGCTATATCGTCAACACCTCTCCCGATATTATTTACATCCTCGACCAGGACGGCCACTTCACCTTTATCAATGAACGCATTGAAACCCTGCTGGGTTTCAGCAAGGAAGAGATTGTCGGCAAACATTATTCCTTTATCGTGCATCACGATGATATGGAACAGGCCAAGTATGTCTTTAACGAACGCCGCATCGGTAAACGCGCAGCAAAAAATATCGAGTTGCGCCTGAAATGCTAGGACGAAGGCAATGCCCGTCACTTTAATAACCGCACCCTGCCCATTGAGCTCAGCGCCATGGGCATGTACTCCGGCGAAGGCGCTACCAGCAACTACACCGGCACCTACGGCGTTGCCCGCGATGTCACCGAGCGCAAGGTTGCCGAAGAAACCATTAATTTCCAGGCCTATCATGACCTGCTGACCAAGCTGCCGAACCGCGCACTGTTGCGCGACCGCCTGAGCATGGCCATCAACCAGGCCAAACGCGATGATGAAAAACTAGCGGTCATGTTTCTTGACCTCGACCGCTTCAAGAACATCAATGACAGCCTGGGCCACATGATCGGCGACGAACTGTTGCAACAGGTCAGCATCCGCCTCAAGGAATGTATCCGTGCCGGCGACACCCTGGCACGCTTTGGTGGTGACGAGTTCACCCTGTTGCTGCCCAAGCTGAAAAACGGCCGCCGCGACGCCAGCAAGCTGGCAGAAAAAATCACCAATGCCTTAAAACAGCCGTTTTATGTTGAAGGTCACGAGCTTTATGTCAGCACCAGTATCGGCATTGCCCTGTATCCAAACGATGGCATGCAGATCGACAGCCTGATCAAACATGCCGATGTTGCCATGTACCACGTCAAGGGCCAGGGCAAAAACGGCTACCAGTTCTATTCCAATGAAATGAACGTGCCGTATATTGAAAAACTTTCGCTGGATACCGGCATTCACCGCGCACTGGACAACAATGAATTCAACCTGGTCTACCAGCCGCAGATTAATTTACGTACCGGCGAAATCGTCGGCGTCGAAGCCCTGTTGCGCTGGGAACACCCGGAACATGGCTCGATCTCACCGTCTGAATTTATTCCTTTCGCTGAAGAAAGCGGCCTGATCGTTGATATCGGTTACTGGGTAATAAAAAATGCCTGCGCCGAACTCAGCCGCTGGCGCCTGGCCGGCCTGCCCGAGATACGCATTTCCATCAATATTTCCGCGCGTCAGCTGATGGAAGACGGCATTGTCAGCAATATTATCGAGATAATGAAGGACTACGATCTGCCGGGGCGCTGCATCGAACTGGAGATCACCGAAAACGCTATTATGAGCGACATGGACAGCATTATCCGCAAGCTCCGGGAATTAAGCGAACACGACATCACCATTGCCATTGATGATTTCGGCACCGGTTATTCATCACTCAGCTATCTGCATAAACTGCCGATTCAAACCCTGAAAATCGATCGCACTTTCCTCAAGGAGAGCCGTATCAACAAGGGCGACAATACCATTATCAATACTATTGTGGCCATGGCCAAGGGGCTGGGTTTAAACGTGATTGCCGAAGGCGTTGAATCACAGGCCCAGCTGGAATACCTGCGTGAAATTGAATGCAGCGAAGCCCAGGGCTTCCTCTTTGGCAAACCGCTGCCACCGGATGTGATTTCACAGCTGCTGATCCAGGAACCCAGTGCCACACCGGGCAGCCAGAGCAGTTCCAGCAAAAGTACGCACTGGCATCATTAAAAGCGAAAGACGTTTTTACCACAGAGACACAGGGTTTTATTTGTTTTACTGCGTCGCAGGCGCAGTAAAACATAAAAAGCTTTTCTCTGTGTCCTCTGTGTCTCTGTGGTAAAAATTTCTATTTGAGTTTAACCCAGCTCTCATGCTGAGCAATCAGCACCAGCGCCTGCTGCAGTAAATCCCTGCCCGGCGCCATGCGGTGCCAGGTCGAAGCCCCCGACGGGTGCGGCAATGGAATCAGGTCGACATCCACCCCGTTCAAGTTCAACGGAAAATCCTGTCCAATCACATCAACCAGTTTATTGACCGTTAAATACCGGGAGATCGCCAGCTTGCCCACCGGGATAACCAGTTTCGGCTGCAGCAGCTCGATCTCCCTGTTCAGCCATTGCGCACAATTGGCAATTTCCTTTTTATCCGGCACCCGGTCACCACCCTTCGGGTTTTTTCCCGGAAAACAGCGGCATACCGCCGCTATATACACCTGGCGCCGGAAATCAGCTTCATTGACACCGATCGACTCGAACCATTGAAACAGGGTTTTACCCGCGGTCCAGGCAAACGGCCGGCCAAGTTCACCTTCCCGGTCACCCGGTGCCTGGCCGATCAGCAGAATCTCGGACGCGACC
>JAJRTD010000342.1 GCA_024278435.1 Gammaproteobacteria bacterium
CACGGCGACCGATGATGTCTTTAAATTGTCTTAAACTGAGCATTCCTGCCAATATATAACCAGATCTGTCAGTTTATATTACGCCTGCAAGCTTAACGCTATCTTAAACCTTAACCCGGCCAATACTATGGACTAAAAAACTGCACTTACTTTATATTATTTGCACAGATATACTCGGCTGTAATCTGCTCTACGGGCGCCGAGGCAGCCAGCTGAACAGCATATTTTTCAACCGTTTCCATGACAGGTGACAGGTTGGTTAAAAACCAGTCTTCCGTATCAAGCCGTGCTGTGCCCTCAGCCAGCTGGACGTCACGCATGCGTGATATTCCTGCCGTGTTTGCCGCCTTTACCACGGCTTCCTTTTTTGACCAGATATCAAAAAACAATGCCGGGCTTTGCTGTATTTCTGTCAATTCCTCTGCCGACATCACCATTTTAAAATTCATGTTTTTCATTGGCCGGATGACTTCAGCATCAACGCCAAGACGCACGGTTTTGCTCACCGCAACCATTACCAGGTCGGCGGAGTGTGAAATATTGAAATCAAAGAACAGGCGGTTTTTTCCAGACCAGTAGGGTTTTCCTGAATCCGGGTACTGGATATCGGCGAGACGAAAGTGTCCGATATTTTCATCCTCGGCACATTTTTTCAGCAGGCGCAGGGCGAGCAGTGAGCTGACCCTGTTTTTTTTATGTACATAACGTTTTATCGACTGTCTTTTTTTACCCGGTATTTCAGAAAGCCACTGCTCCATCCTGTTTTCATCCGGCCACAGGTCCGCATCATCTTGCAGTTTGGTAAAATACAGTCGAACACTATTCATTTTCATTTACGGTTTTTAATTACTATTTAAATATCACTGCTGTCCCGTTAACTACTTCTATTTCAGCATGATATCCAGCAATAGATGATTGTACTGGTTACTACTGTTATATTAGACATGAAACCACCGGCACATATATTCTTGTCGTCCTGAACGAAGCAGAGCGTAGTCGAAGGATCTTGGTCGCCATATCACAGGGGTTCAAGATCTTTCCGTTCCGCTACCGCTGCAGTCAAGATGACAGTGAAAAGTTAACGGGGCAGCAGTGTTTAAATATAGTCCTTATAGCGGTGTTTATAGGCATTACCAAAATGCACTTCGAGGCGGAAAAACAGCTGCCATTTCGATCGCCTGCCCACTATAACCTCATCCCGTTGCTTATCGAGCGTAACCGGCCACGTCATTTCTGGCACTATTTCATAAAACAGCCACTTCCTGTGAAAATTTCTTCGATAGCGCACGCCAAGGCGGTAGTTTAATGCCCTTGTCAGCGGCTCGGTAATACCATTCATACTGCTTTCGTATGACAGCGACGATTTTTTATTAATCCGCTGGAACAGTATAAATGCCTGCAACCAGTCGACACCATCATACTCTTCCGATAGCTTGCCTTCTGACGATGAACGAAATAAAAATGCCTGCCTGATCGGCTGCTCGATATCAATCAGGGTGCGTGCACTGTGTACCGCTTCCTCCCGCTGCACTTCCTGTGTCAGGCGCAAAATCAGCTGTTCATAAATCGGGTAGGTATAACGATAACGAAAACGGATCCTGGGTTTCAGGCTGACACTGACATTAAATTTCGAGCGGGTATTCTGCTTTAAATCCAGCTGCAGACCCAGCGTGTTGGTGGTGGCGGCTGCGTTACCACCCGGTGTTATATCACGTATGCTTTCATCCTCATCATTCTCGAAAGTCAGGCGCAGTCGATCCTGAAAACCGGGCAGCTCCACACTGAAGCTAACCGCTGTTTTAAATTTAAAGCTTTCCTCTTCATCAAAAACAAAATCGTTTCGCCAGCGCACATAGGTTCCTGCCACACCCTCTGATAAAATCCTGTCACTTGCGAAGAAATTGTCAAACCATAAAGCCGGTTCACAGAACCGGGAATTTATATACACCTGTGTTTTATCGTACCAGCTGGTCTCGTAGTCATAGGTGTCCTGGCCACGATCACAGGGATCTTCCGTATTCAGTTTTCTATGGATAGTATATTCCGGTTCTTTTTCAACCTTGTCTTCGCCTTCCGCCTGTACGCTGAACGTTATAATCAGCAACACATACGGTATGCCGGTCAGTGTTGCTCTTATAAACTTTTTCAACATGTAATTCCGTAAAACACTAATTAACACTTACTCTACATAGTATTTATTGTATGATGCGATTATATATTCTGCTATGACTTTCAACAGATAACATCACAATGAGTGACATTAAGCAATATCTGCCCGAAACAGTGGCAGCCATTGACCTGGGATCCAACAGCTTTCATATGATTGTTGCCCGTCTCGAAGCAACCGGCACTTTATCAATTATTGACCGTTTACGTGATAGTGTTCGCCTCGGGGGCGGCCTGGATGAGCAGGGCATGATTGATGATGCCGCCCAGGAGCGTGCTTTTGAATGCCTGGAAGCCTTTGCCCAGCGCATCAGCGGCCTGCCACAGTCAGCCGTTCGCGTTGCCGGCACCAATACCTTGCGGGTAGCAGAAAATGCCCGCGCCTTTGTCAACAGGGCCGAAGAGATTTTAAACCATCCTATCGAAATCATTGCCGGCCGTGAGGAAGCTCGCCTCATCTATCTTGGTGTCGCCCACGGGCTTGCCGCCAAAGAAGGTAAACGCCTGGTTGTTGATATTGGCGGCGGCAGCACCGAGTTTATTATCGGCCGGGGCATGCAGCCACTGCGCAGGGAAAGCCTTTATACCGGCTGTGTAAGCGCTAACCGGCGCTTTTTCAACGATGGCATCATCAGCAAAAAAGCCATGAAAGTGGCCGAAACCGATGCCCGGTTAACCCTTTTTCCCCATGCAACCGACTTCCAGGCAGGGAACTGGAACGAGGTCATTGGCTGCTCCGGCACCATTAAAGCGATTCGTAATATCGTGCAGGAGCAGGGCTGGTGCCTGAACGGTATCAGCATCAAGGCACTGCAGAAATTACGCAAGGCGCTGATTGATGCCGGAAGCATTGATAAACTGAAACTTGCCGGCCTCAGTGACAGCCGCAAGCCGGTGCTTGCCGGCGGTCTGTCTGTTTTGCTGGCCGTGTTTAAAACCCTGAATATTGAACAGATGCAGGTTTCCGACCAGGGCATGCGCGAGGGCCTGCTGTATGATCTTGTCGGCCGTATCACTCACCACGATGTCAGGGATGCCACCGTGGACACCGCCATGTCAAAATGGGGCGTTGACCCCGAGCAGGCGGCCCGCGTTACCCGTACCGTTGAATACCTCTGTCGGTCGGCCAGCAAACACTGCTCCATCGATCTCGAACAGGGTAAACCACTGCTGGCCTGGGCATCGAAACTGCATGAGGTCGGCCTGCAGATATCCCATAACAATTACCACAAGCATGGTGCCTATATCCTGCAGAATGCCGATATGCAGGGATTCTCCCGCCAGGAGCAGTCATTACTGGCCGCCCTGGTTTTATCACATCGCAGCAAGTTCAGAATAAGCGCTTTTAACCAGCTGATGAAACCGTTTATTAAACCCGGTAAATACATGTGCATCCTGCTACGCCTTGCTGTTCTGCTGCACCGCGGCCGGACCAGCGAGTCGCTGCCGGAGTTTGATATTATTATTGATAATAAAAATATTACGCTGACTTTCCCCGCTGGCTGGCTGGACGAACACAGCATGACGCTGGCCGACCTGATCAAGGAAATCAATTACCTGGATGCAGCAGGATATAAACTGAGTTTTGAATAAAATCATCCTGACAATTCTACCGGCTATCGGCCTGCTTGCACTTTCAGCCTGCAGTACGGGCAACCATGTGGCAAAGTTTGTAGCCGCCGGCGCCGAACCCGGCCTGGCGACTGTCTATATTTACCGGCCAACGGTTATGTCCAATGCCGTTTATTCGCCTGATTTATATATAAACGACGAATTCAGGCAGTCCATAAAAAATGCGCAGAATACGCTTGTCAGGCTGCCGCCCGGAGAATACCGGTTTGAGCTGGAACCGGGTAAAAATTATAGCGGTATCACTACCCTGACATTAAGCCTGCAGGCCGGTGAAACCCGCTATATACGCGTCGACTCATCACTCAAACTTAACAGTTCATCGAATTACCAGCCTTACCAGAGAAGCTTCTACCTGGTTACG
>JAJRTD010000343.1 GCA_024278435.1 Gammaproteobacteria bacterium
GCCATCACTTTTGACGATGGCTGGGCTGACAATTATGAATTCGCCTACCCGATCCTTAAGGAACTTAACCTGCCGGCAACGATTTTTCTGGTTTCCGACATGATTGGCACCAGCGAAAATTTCTGGCCCGAGCGGCTGGCACGCATCGTTACCACAATTGCAAAGAATTACCCGCAACACTGGGACCACCCGGAACTGCAATGGCTGCAGAAGAACCCGGAGCATTACCGTTTTTCGGAAGCCACACCAACACGTGACGAATTATCCGCGTTAATCGCCGACGCCAAAAACTATTCTGACCAGGAAATACATGAGCGTCTGACCCGTATAGAAGACATTCTGCAACTGCACACAGAAACCCGCACACCCTCGCTGCTGAACTGGCAGCAGGTAACTGAAATGCTGGACTCGGGCCTTATCGAGGCGGGCAGCCATACCTGCCATCATGTACGCCTGAACGAACACACAAGCAGCGAACTTCTCGGTCGGGAAATTATTAACAGCAAAAAAACGATTGAGCAGCATACCGGGCAAAAAGTCGAAACCTTCTGCTTCCCGAATGGCGATTTCTGCCCGGAAGCCCTTGCCCTGGTAAAACAGCACTATAGCGGCGCTGTTACTACGCAGTCAGGCTGGAATACCGCAGAATCAGACAAACACCTGCTACAGAGAACAGGGCTGCACCAGGATATATCGGCAGACCGAACCGCATTCCTCGCACGTCTGTCAGGCTGGATGTAAAGTGGCCAGTATTCAGAACAGTCAAAGAACAGCCATCCTGGCCGACCCTGTCACAGCGTTCTCTAAAGCATTTCCCGATGCCAAAGAGAAGCCGGTGGCAGAATTAACCGGGCTGCAGCAACAATATGCCGAAATAAAAAAACAGCACAAGGAAATACTGGATCAGCGCAAGAAGCTTTCCCGGCAGATTGGCGATGCCAAGCGGAACGGCCAGCCTGTCGATGGGCTGGTGCAGGCCGTACAGGAGAAAAGCACTAAAATAGACTGCCTGAAAACACAGTTAAGCAGCCTGTCTGAGCGGATTCTCGACTATTTCGAAACAGAAAAAACCACTGAAGATTCTGCCGGAGAAACGCTGGACCTGGCGGCAGAACGGGCATATACGGAGCCGTCGACTCCCGCCAGTCAAATATCAGTCAAGCAATTAAGTGAGGATAAAAACAATGACTGGAACCGGTACCTGGACTCAAACCCGGCGGCATCCATTTATCATCGTAGCGAATGGAAAACCCTGATAAAAGATGTATTCGGTCACCATGGTTATTATTTTTACGCACATAATAATGGAAAAATAACCGGTGTTTTACCGCTGATCCGGCTGAAAAGCGGCCTGTTTGGTGACTTTATGGTTTCCATGCCGTATTTCAATTATGGTGGCGCCATTGCAGACAGTCCGTCTATTGAGCAGGCACTGATGCAGTCAGCGAACAGACTTGCTGAAAAACTCGGCATTACGCATATTGAATACCGGGACGATGTTGAACGTGAAGGGCTTCCTGTTCGCTCGGAAAAGGTAAACATGATCCTGACTCTGGCGGATAATAGTGATACCTTATGGGACACTTTTCCGTCAAAACTCCGGTCACAGATCAGACGCGCGCAACGCGAGGACGTCCGGCTGAAAACTGGCAACAAAGACTGCCTGGATGATTTTTATACTGTGTTTTCCCGAAATATGCGTGACCTGGGTACCCCGGTGTACGGAAAAGCATTTTTCATGGAAATTTTGCAATGTTTTACAGCACAGAGCAAAATCGTTATTGTATATCTGAAAGGAAAACCCGTTGCCGCAGCATTCCTTCTCGGCCATAAACATACACTGGAAATCCCCTGGGCTTCAACGATAAACGATGTAAATCACCTGAGTATAAACATGCTACTGTATTGGGAAGTACTAAAGTTTGCCATTAATAATCAGTACCGGTATTTTGATTTCGGGCGATCCAGCAAGGATTCCGGAACCTTTCGCTTCAAGCGACAGTGGGGCGCCAGACCGAAACAGTTATACTGGCACTACTGGTTGCCGAATAATGCAAAATTACCCGAGCTCAACCCAAACAATCCTAAATACATGCTGGCAATCAGCCTATGGAAAAAGCTCCCGGTCAGCATAACCAGATTTATTGGCCCAAGTATTGTCAAAAACCTCCCATAATACGGTTGTCTTTAATTATCCATATAACAACGTGAAAGAACTATTAAAAAACATTTTTATACCGCCCCTGGCCAGCCGCCCGGTTTCTGCACTGGCATCACACCTGTTAGAATTACACATACCGGTCTTTCTCGTACACCAGTTAGTCAATGATACGCGCACTGGCTCAGGTATAACCCCTGAACATCTGCGTAACTGTCTACGCTACCTGGTTAAAAACGGCCATAATTTTGTTTCACTTAAAGATGCTATTTATGCTTTAAAAAACAGCAAGCCCCTGCCAGAAAAACCAGTGGTTTTCACCATGGATGATGGTTTTATGCAACAGGCAACCATTACAGCACCGATATTTCAGGAATTTAACTGTCCGGCCACCTTTTTTGTCATTACCGACATGCTTGACCGGCAGCTATGGCCGTGGGACGCTAAGGTTTCATGGCTTATCAACAATACAAAAAAACAGCGCATAGCTATAAAATTTGAAGACGAGACACTGAAGCTAGACCTGGGTAACGCTGAAAAAAAACACCTTGCAAGATACAAGACAAGAGATTTTATAAAAGAAACTGACATGAACACATTAAGCAACTCCCTAGAACAGGTTGCTGCAGCCACCGGTCTGTCTATCCCCGAATCTCCACCGGAATTTTATGAACCCGCTAACTGGGATATTGCACGTAAACTTGAGGCTGGCGGTTTTACCTTTGCCCCTCATTCAAAAACACATCGTATTTTATCCAAAATGGATGAGGCATCAGCAAGAGATGAAATACTGGGTTCATGGCAACGACTGACAACAGAACTAAGCGATCCTTTAAAGGTTTTTTGCTACCCTACAGGTCGACCATTTGACTTCGGTTCACGCGAGATAAATATACTAAAAGATAATGATTTTCTGGCTGCAATATCAACCATACCCGGATATCTAACGTCATTAGACAACCACGAGCTTAATTTATATGCTCTGCCTCGTTTTGATTTACCCGAATCGATGACAGATTTTATACAATACTGCACATGGATTGAATTCGGTAAAAAAACAATGCACCTGTATTAATTCCCATCAATCAGTTATCTGAAATAATACAGACCTGATGATAATATACTTTTATATTTTAGAGAGAGCCATGACTCACGGATCCAAACTTGATCGCCTGTTAAAATCCTTTTTTCTAAGCTGTTTCCTACTTACTGCCTCGGCCTGCAGCGAAAGCATGACGGAGCAGCAAACACTGGATAAAGCCAAAACCTATATGGACAATGGCAACCTGAAGGCTGCCTCCATTGAATTACGCAACACCCTGCAGAAGAACAATGATAATGCCGAAGCCCGTTACCTGCTTGGCTATCTTAACCTGCAAACCGGCGACCTCAAGGCTGCTGAAAAAGAATTCAACCGGGCCGCACGCGCCGGCTGGGACCAGGAGCAGGTTCAGATGCAACTGGCCCGTATCTTTATCGCGAAAAAACAGTTTAAGAAACTGCTTGATGAAGTCGTAATCAATGAAGCCTGGTCCGCAGACACTCGCGCCAATATATCCGCGCTTCGCGCGCTGGCAGAGGCCGGCATGGGCAAAACCGCTCAGGCAAAAACCGCTCTCGAGCAGGGCAGAAGCTACAGTGAAAATGCTTTCCATGTACTGAAAACCACGGCCATGCTGCAACTGGTCGATATCGTCGATGGAGATGCCACTGACACGCTTAACATTGCGCTGACTCATTACCCTGACGACCCGCAGCTGCTGCTGTTACTGGCTACCGCCGCCCTGCAGAATAACAATACGTCTGAAGCGGCCGCTATCTATCAGAAAATCATCAAGCTGCAGGCCGCCAAAAACATTACTGTTTACGGCCGCAAGGCCTATACCGGACTGGCCCGGCTGCAAATTGTTGAAAAAGACTACGAAAAAGCCGGCGCCACGTTAAAAACCCTGCTGCAGAAAAATGCCGGTAATCCTGAAGCAAATTACCTTGCCGGACTACTCGCTTTTCAGCAGGGAGACTTTAATACGGCAGA
>JAJRTD010000344.1 GCA_024278435.1 Gammaproteobacteria bacterium
GACGGCTGCAAATCGCCCAGGTTTGCATAAAGATAACGCAGGCCAAACGCGGCATGCATATAGCGCGAGTTCAATGCGGTCAATACTATCGGGTTGTTTGCGGGCGTCTCCATGACGACACATTATAGCAGTGTCACCTGCCGCTATTCACACACCGGGTTAACCGATGTCACCTACGGTGCGGCGCTGTTAAGGTAGGCGGACGGGATTGATGAGAAATCATATACCTTTCCGCCCTGGCTGGCGGCGAACGACTCTGCTTTTTCCCTTGTTGAGAAAGGCACGGCTTCCGGCGCGCCCATACCACCGGAACGATCACTGCCCAGCACATACCAGGCCTTTTTCGCATCTATCCAGTTATCGGCACCCGGATTGTCCCAGTCGGCAGCGCTCATATCGTTGACATAAATAGCCGCAATATTTTTCGGCTCCTCGGGCGAGCGGGTAAAGGCAATGGTGTCACGCACCGAGGTAAACCACAGCGCCTGTGGCTTGTCATCCAGGATAATCTGGCCCTTGGGACCCTTATGATTAACCACGGTCATTAAACAGTAATAACCGCTGGCCTCGCGTGTCAGCGGCTGTGGCGGCGGCACATCAAACGGCTGGTTTTTTTCACAGCCAGCCAGAAAAGTAATAACGGGCATGGCGATAATTATTAAAAGGCTTAATTTATACATACACTGTGTTGTCGTAGTTTTATATTAATGCAGGGGTAGGTTGTTTTTCGTGGCTGCAACAGCTACAGCTCCCGTCGCTGAAACACCAGCAATGTCACAGCCAGCGGTGCGACTATCCAGGTAAACAGAACACCGGTCAACAGTACACCACTCAGGCCGGCCTTGCTGGCGACACCGGCAATACCCGCTGCCTGGCTGACATTTTCAAACATGCTCAGGTTGAGAATACGGTAGGTGTCGGTCGGACTGACCAGCATCAGCATCGAAAACAGCTGCTGGCTGATCAGCTGTCCCTTGTCCAGCAGAAGCACACCAAACAGCATCAGGTCATAGAGCACGACAAACACCAGCCACAGGCCGATGGCCGCACCGGCCGCGGTCGCCCGTTCTTTCACCAATACGCTGATCAGGTATCCGAGGGCGACAAATACCGCGCCCAGAACCAGCGAGTTCAGCATCATCGAAACGTAGGCCGGCCAGCCCTCAATACTGCCGCCCGTGGCCGCAACCATGATAAGCATGGCGCCGCCGTAGCCGGCAAAAATAGCAATAAACAGAATCAGCACATGGCCGAGGAACTTGCCCATAATGACCTGCCAGCGGGTTACCGGGTAGGTCAGCAACAGCAGCATGGTGCCGCGCTCAAATTCACCAACCAGGGCATCAAACGACAGCATCAGCGCAATCAACGGGATCAGGTAGACACTTAAACTGGCAAGGCTGATAACGCTGATGTCCAGCATACTGACCCGCACCGAACCGGTCGGTGCCGAGCCAAGCAGTGACAGGGCCAGCGCCAGTCCACCCAGCAGGATTATGGCAGCTGCAATCCAGCGGTTACGCAGGCCATCACGCAGTTCCTTAAGAGCCAGGATCCACAACAACCTCATGACGAAACCTCCTGGTTCATAAAATACTTGTAAACCTCATCGAGCCGGGGCGGGATGATCTGCATATCATTCACCACCTCGCCCAGCTCGGTAATGCGCCGGATCAGCGGCATTTTCTCACCATTAAAACAGGACAGGCTCAGGCTCTGGTTATTGACCTCGGCAATGCTTACTTCCGAACCCAGGCGTTCGGCAACCAGCGATGCCTGGCCCGGGGTCACATTAATTTTCAAACTGACCGGCAACGCCGCCAGCTGGTATAACTCGTCAAGTGTGCCGCAGGCAACAACCACCCCGGCTTTCATAATAACAAAACGGTTGGCCCGGGCTTCTACTTCGTTCAGGGCATGTGACGAAATGATGGAGGTTGCGCCTTCTTTATGCAGTTCATCAATCAGCTGGTAGAAATGCTGGCGCAACAATGGGTCGAGGCCGGTCGTCGGTTCATCGAGAAACAGCAGCTGCGGATTGCCCAGCATTGCCTGGGCCAGGCCCAGGCGCTGGCGCATGCCTTTTGAATAGGTACCGACCCGGCGCTTCGACGCATCGCCCAGCCCCACCAGTTGCAGCAGGGTGTCACATTCACTGGCTGCCACATGTTTCAGGCTGGCATAAAACGACAGTACTTCACGGCCGGTCATGGCTTCATAAAAGGCCACGCTTTCCGGCAGGTAGCCCAGTGCGCTGCGCTGCGCCACTGCGGCGCTGAAGGCAGGGTTGCCGCCAAGGACTTCAACACGGCCTTCACTGGGGCGGGTCAGCCCCAGCATCAGTTTCATCAGGGTGGTCTTGCCCGCCCCGTTATGGCCGACCAGCACAATGCATTCACCGGGCTGTATTTCAAGGTTAACCTTTGATACCACGGTTTCACTGCCATAGCGTTTGCTCACCGACTGTATTGAAATTACATTGCTGCTCATTACATTCCTGCTATCCACTCGATAAGTCTCCGGCTATGGCCACCTGGCCACCACTTGTTGCAACCGGTGGCGGTGACATCAGCGGAGCACTGTCAGTAACCCCGCCGGGGTGCAACCCGGGGAACTCGGACTGCGCCCATTTCAGTATCTGTACCGACGGGCTGTTCAATAACAGTTTCGCCAGTGGGTGGCGCCATACAATCTGGTCAACCAGGTCATTCGGCCGGTATATCTGGTCAGCAATCCCGTTTTTATCAATATCAAAAGCCACGTTATCGCTCCAGTAATTACCCCGGCCATCTTTGGACCATTCAATATAACGGGTGCCCACGTATTTCACCTGGGTGCGGTTATTGATAAATGCATTACCGTATATTTCATTTTTCTCAGAGCCGGCAGTGAAATGAATGCCGATCTGGCATTCCTCAAATGCGTTGTTATCAATCTGGTTGAAATTGGCGTTATAAATAAAAACGCACTTCTCGGCGCCGACAACCCGGTTGCCTTCTATAACCGAGTAATTGGCAAAATTGAAAAACAGGCCGCGCTCACTATCACCCAGGGACAGATTTTCCTTTGCCCTGATGCGATCAGAAAACATCAACGCGTAACCGACATGGTTCCGCGTTGATATATTATTTATTATCTCGCTGTCATTGGTATACATGTAATGTACCGCGAAACGTAAATCAGACATGTGGTTGCCCTTAAAAATATTGTTATGACTGGTGGTCACGAAAATACCATCACGGCCATAACGGATTTTATTATTCTCCACTATTGAACCCGGTGAGTTCCACACATAAACACCGTTGCCACGATCATTCATACGATGAAAGCGGCTGCCAATAATATTATTATTTTTAACAATCACGGAATCCGGTCCTTTCAGATAAATACCGATCAGGTTGTTTTCAAAATGGTTATTTTCTATCCGGGCATTATCGCCCTTATCCGTGATAAAAATACCGCTGTCCTCGTTGTTCAGATCATTGCCTGAATGCTGAATGCTCACACCTTTAATCAGCACATCGGGAGCCGATACCATAATCACATGTGACCTTCCTTCACCGTCAATGATGCTGTCTTCACTGCCCAGCAGGCTTACACTGCGGGTGATATTCAGTGATCCGCTGTATCGTCCCGGAGCAAGAACCAGGCTATCGCCATTCTGCGCCGAATCAATCGCTGCCTGCAGCACACCATGTCCGGGTGCCACCTGTATGGTTTCCGCGCGAACGGAAAAAGCAATTAACAGCAGGCATAAAAACAGACCGCCGGCCAGAAAATATCTGGCCAGCGGACTGTTGTTTTCAGCTTCGTTTTGCTGTTTATACAACAACAAACACCTAGGCAGGCTCAACCAGCATACGACCACGCATTTCCATATGTAATGCATGGCAGAACCACTGACAGTAGAACCAGTGAACTCCCGGGCGGTCTGCGGTAAAGGTAACCGAAGACGTCTGCTGCGGACCGATTTCCATGGCAAGACCGTAATTCGCCATGGTAAAACCGTGCGTCAGGTCATCGATTGCATCGTTATTACTGACATAGACGGTAACTTCATCACCCTGCTTGACGGTGAATTTCTCCATGCTGAAGTTAGGCGCAACAGACCACATGTAAACACGGACCTTGTTGCCATCACGTACCACCTTGGACGTCGTACCCAGGTCAACGCCATCTTTCTTCGCCTGGGCACTGGCCTCAGCCCACATTGGGTCACCCTTGGTCCATAACGAACTGGGGTTAACGATATCGGCGCGGACAATAATACAGTCGTGTGGCTCGGCATAAGTCGGACCGTCATGTACCAGTTTCAGCTTGTCACCGGTGATATCAATCAACTGGTCGTTTTCCGGTTTCAGCGGGCCCACGTTAATGTAACGGTCCTTGGAGAACTTGTTGAGAGATACCAGCCATTTGCCATCTGCTTCCTTGGTTTCGCCCATGGAGGTATGGTTATGACCCGGCTGGTAATGCACGTCAATCTTGTCGAGAATCGGATTAACTTTTTTACCGTTGTAGGCATCAATCGCCTTCTGAATGTTCCATTTCACCGCCTGGCTATCGAGGAACAGGGTGGTGTAGGCATTGCCTTTACCGTCAAATGCAGTATGCAATGGACCCAGGCCCAGTTCCGGTTCGGCAACAACCGTGTCACGTGGTTTGATTTTATCCTTGAACAGGTCAGGCAGCTTCCTGACGTCGATAACAGTTACAGTTGGTGACAACTTGCCGTTGAACACAACGTGAATTCCGTCAGGTGCGGTATTACAGCCATGCGGGCTGTTCGGCACCGGAATGTAACGGGTGTACTTGGAGCCGTGACGGCCATCGATGACAGGCACGCCATTGATTTTCTGGTAGTCACCCTTTTTAACAGCTTTTTCAATGGCTTTAAGATCAAAGACGACTGCCCAGTCACGTTCACTTGCCATCATGCCGGTGAGATTGGTCGCTTCTTCACTGTTATAACAGGTTGAGAATGCATACAGGCCCTGGTAATCCGCGTCACAGTTATCAAGGTTACCGTCCACCATCACCTGCCATGCAACTTCCATTTCATCGCCATCGATAGCGGTAAAGATGGCATGGTATTTTTCAGGCTGGTCGAGGATGCTGCCGTCATTAGGAATCGGCACCCGATGTTCGCCGTTGGCAAACACGTAACCGGTGCGTGGATATTTCTGTGGACGCAGGCCATGAATATCCGCAGCATTCGGGATTTCAATCATCTTGTCACACTTCATCACGTCACAACGCACACGGGCAACACGGGTGTTGGCCTTGTCATTCATAAACAGGTAACGGCCGTCATAGGTGCCATCGGTAAATGACATATGCGGATGATGCAGGTCACCATTGTGCCAGACACCGCCACGGCCGTTATCAAGAAACTTCTTGGTTTCCGGTAACATGCCATCACGCATGATCTTGCGGCTCTCGTTTGTTATACCCCAGCCTGAAGCACTGCAGCGGTTGAAGACCGGCACACGCATCAGTTCACGCATGGAAGGCACGCCCATAATACGCAGTTCACCGGCCTGGCCACTACTCCAGAAACCGTAGTATTCATCCAGGTCGCCCGGTGCAACATTCGCCTTGTGAGCAGCTGCAGCAATAGCAGCCTTTGGTGTCATACCGGCAAGACCGGCCAGGCCCGTCACACTGCCAACACCGGCCAGCGCTGTCAGCTTGGCCGAACCACCAAGCAATGCCCGTCGGGTCAAACCTTTATTTTCAATGTTATCGTTTTCATTACCCATATCGATTTCCTCGTTTTTAAAATGCCCGCTGCTATGCAGGCGGATTTGTTAAACCTTTAACCGGTGACTGCTGTTTGTCGCCGGCAAGGGATGTTACTTATCAAAATCTACTTTTATGTCTCCAGCTTTGGCGTTTATACCGTTTTGCTTTATTCTTGCAGCAATTGCAGAATCCTGTTTGCCATTAACGGCGTCTTTTCGAACCGTGTGCCGTTCTTTTTTCAGTCGTTTCTGTATCACTACCGGGCAGGCATGATCGTCGACATAGACCACCTGGCAATGCAGGCAGTACAGGCACTCGTTTACATTGATATTGCCTTCCTTATGTATGGCCTGGACCATGCATTCATTGGCACAGCGCTGACAGGGTGCACCGCACTCCTTGTAACGCTTGAGCCAGGAAAACATGCGCATGCGGCCGGGAATCGCAAGCGCCGCACCCAGCGGGCACAAGTACCGGCAATAAAAGCGTTCGATAAAAATACCCGGGATCAGGACAGCCAGGGCAAACAGCACATAGGGCCAGTCACGCACAAATTTAAGGATGATGGCGGTTTTAAACGGTTCAACTTCGGCCAGGCGTTCCGCCCAGCCCAGTGAATAGAGTGAAAAACCGAAAAGCAGAAGGAAGAGAAGATACTTGATTGTCCACACACGTTCATGGATCGCCCATGGCACGGTGATCTGTTTTATATTAAACAGCTTGGCAATGCGATTGATTAACTCCTGCAGTGCGCCAAACGGACATAACCAGCCGCAATAAGGTCCACGCCCCCAGAACAGCAGGGCCGCAGCCACCGAGCCCCAGAGAATAAAAATCAACGGTTCCATGAGAAAGTATTCCCAGTCGAAACCGCTGATCAGGGCATTAAACATGGCCAGGATATTGACCACCGACAACTGGGCATTGAAATACCAGCCGATCACAAACAGGGTAAAAATCAGGAAGCCGACACGAACCCGGTCGGTGAGTACGGGACGTTTGACCAGCCAGTCCTGGAAGAAAAAGATCATGGTCAGCACGGCCATTGCCAGGCCCAGCACCAGCACTTCCGGCACCTTCAGCAGCCACATCTTTTTCCATATCGGCTCGGCCTTTTGACGCGTTGTATCTGCCTGCGATATTTCGGGTTCGGTAAAAGTCAGGTATTTTTCCGGCGGGCTGTAATCCAGGTCAAAAGTCAGGAAAACTTTTTTCGTCGGCCCCACATTGCGCCCTACCAGCAGCTCCAGCTTCCACGGCAATGCTGCATTGAACCTGTAATCCGCCGGCGTTCTGAACAGGTCAACATCCTTCAGGTCAGGTGCTCCTTCCGCCGCCAGGTGGCGCAGACGCTTGTGGTAGCGGTCGTGGAAACGGATAGCGGCGTCACCCTGGATAACCTGAAAGCGATCAAAAATACCGCCACGGACATAGCCGGAGCCTTTAAAAGAAAAACGGCCATCACCTGCCAGCAAAATAGCCTGCTCGCCGGGTTTCAGTTTTTTTACCAGGTTACGGTACTCATTTTCACCCAGCAGACTACGGCCGATACTGGGGATGGAAACCACGGCTGCATATAACTCGATAAAAACCTCATCCGCCTCGCCCTCTTCAGGGAAATCCAGCACCCGGAAATCACCCGTGTTCTTAAAAGCTTCATTGATCTGACCGACGGTTATTTTAAGGCGTCGAACCGAACCATCGCTGACCAGCCCGGTCCAGTCCTCAACTTCACTGATATCGGGATTGACTGAAGCGACCGGGCCGCTTTGCCTCTGCTCAGGCTCCAGCCCGGCCAGGCCGTAGGCGCGGGCAACCTTGATTGCACTGAGCAAAATAGTGTCATCCATCACCATAACGGTGACTGTCGCACCACTCACCACGTCAACATTATGGTCAAGATCACCGGCAACCAGCTTGCCGACATCCATGCCCTCATAATCCTTGAGCACAGCAGTAATGCGTTTTTCGGGTATACCGATCAGCACAATCGGTTCGTGGTGTTCCACCAGCAGAACCTTCTGTATCACGCCCTGCATGCTCATGGCCACCAGCTGGTGTATCGGTTTTCCGGAATAACCGGTGGTATTGGTCACATCCGAGGTCAGAAACACCAGACCAATCTGCTCACCCTGCTTGAATGCCGGTGCCACCAGCGGTTTACCGGCAGGCTCACCCAGCCGGTCCGCACCCGGGTATATGTCCTGGATACTGACCGCATCAAGAAACCGCGGTAAATCGGGTGCAGCATAAGCCGCACCAGCCGACAGTAACTGAACAACTACCAGTGAGAAAACCAGTCGAATAGTGTTACGAAAAGTTCTATTATGCACACGTGCCTTATCAGACAGCTGGAACAAGTTAAGCAATACCCCAAACCCCGGTGGACAATTCATATACTATTATTCTAAATTATGTATCTTGCGAATCGATTATCTATATTTAGACCGTGTATCAATTCGAACGATTATGTGCGGCATTTTGTCGCATGTCAATTGACGATATTATGCTTGCCAGTTGACATAAAACACTTGATTGAAATCAAGTAAATTAGTAAATAATTAAATAGCCTCTCTCACAGGTATAATAAAAACGTGTTAGCAACCAATATCAAAACCAACAACGAGTTAATGTCCATTGCCCTGCAGGCTGAGCGCGAGGCTATACGCCGCTACTCGCAACTGGCCGGCAGTATGCGTGAAGCCGGCAATGAAGCCGCGGCCGCCCTGTTTGAACGCATGGTAAACGAAGAACAGGAACATGAAAAACTACTGCTGCAATGGATGGATCAGGAAGGTATTGAAATAAACGAGAACATTGGCCCCATCAGCTGGCAGGACCCGAATGTCGCTACCACGTACAATGATGAAGCCTGCGCGCCCTATTACAGCACTCCCTATAAAGCGCTGGCTTTTGCCGTGCACAACGAGGAAATTGCCTTTCGTTTTTATACCCAGGTGGCAGCCGATTCAGAAGATAAAACAGTCCGTGAACACGCCGAAGTGCTGGCCCGTGAAGAACTCGGTCACGCGGCATTACTGCGCGCAGAACGGCGGCGTGCGTATCACGCCGAGCGTGAAGCCGGTTTAACAGCACCGGCACTTGACCCCGGCACGGTGCATAATACCGCCGACCTGCTGGCAGCCGCGATTTATATAGATCGTTACCTGGCCGATGGCCTGGAGAAGATGGCCGAAGGCTCCAGCCAGGTCAAATCGCTGATCAGCGAAACCCGCCGGCAAATCAGCGATAACGAGAAACGACTGCAGGACATCCGGCTGCAGCATGCGTTATCTCCGGGAGAAGAAATCACCACCAGGCTTGACGAAATAAAACAGTTCAATGAGAAAACAGCTGATGACAACAACGCTGCCAGGGAAAAAATACAGAGACTGTGTGCCTTTTGTGACCGCAGCTTTGCTTTCTACGATGCGGTCGTTGAAACAGCGAGCGACGAAGCCATCATGCTGAACGCGCAGCAGCTGGCTGCATCGGCACTCGATCGTATCGGTGTTCTGAAACAGGCGCCTGACAGTATCTGCTCTTCCGCAGAATAATAACAGCGAATAAATAATACTCTTCCGCAAATGAACGCGAATAAACGCGAATAAACGCAAATAATAATTGCAGAAACAGTAGGCCTGCATAAGGAATGTTGCAGGCATTGCTATAAAAGCGCCGGCGAGGCTATGGCTTTGACAATTGTTCCTGCATCGTCTTAATACCAACCATCAATGCTATATCTGTCGGCTTAAAAAAACATACCAGAAAATCTTTTATTTGCGTTTATTCGCGTTCATTTTCGGAAAGTTTATAAAAACTGATCATCTTTGAATTATCACAAATAAACCTTTTTCTCTGTAGCGAATACAGTTAAACAATAAACTTGCCCTTCTCCCGCAGGTGGTTTTCCATCAGCTCGATTTCCCGGGCACCGGAATAATAGAC
>JAJRTD010000345.1 GCA_024278435.1 Gammaproteobacteria bacterium
AATGCAGAAGGCTTCGGCAAAATCGCCTTCGCGCATGGCGTTGATGGCATCATCCAGATCCTCAGCAGCTACGGCTGAAGAAATCAACAATAAAACAAAGGCCAGGAATTTACTGCGCATTCCCGGTCTTTTTATAACGCCATAAACGAATAGCCAGAATCACCAGTAAAAAGCTGTGCCAGAACAGGTCAAAAATATCAATCGGCCGGCTCAGTTCACCACTGAACAGCATACGGGCTTTTTCAAACAGATGCGGTTCCCGTACAAACGGTGCAAAGGCCATTGCTATGGCAGCAATCGCCAGCGGCCCCAGTGGAATACGATCAATATAGTTAAACATTTCAAGCCTCTTCAAAATAATGCTGCAGATACTCATCAAAATCCATGGTATCTTCTTTTTCAATCTGTTGCTGTTTTTCTACGGATTCCCTCGCCAGCTTTTCAAAAAACCGGATTTTCTCTTCTGCCAGCGGATGGTTTTTATAATAGTGGCAATGATGCTTGGACATGCGCTGCGCGAAATGGAAAAACCCCTGCTTGTGTTCTGCCATATCAGCCAGCATCCTGGCTGATGGCGTCAGGTTCGGGTCGAACACACTGGCTATCTGTGATTTCACACTGGAAAAATAGTTTTCACAGTAGTTAGCACGATCCAGCATATTGGCTGGTGCCTGCATTTTGTGACACAGTTCGTTGGCCCAGTCCTGCAAACTGATTTTTTCGGTATGGCCTTTTAAATCGGTACGCTGCAGTTCCAGGCTCGGCTTTCTGCCCTGGTGCGCAACCAGTAACAGGTTTTCATCGATGGCAGCAATTTCACTCCGGGTCAAGGCAGGACTTTCCTGCAACAGACAGAACAGCATAAACACTTCAAGAAAATACAGCTGATCAGAATTAATGCCGTGCGGATCAAAGGCATTTACATCCAGCGAGCGTAGTTCAACATACGCCACCCCTCTTTTTTTCAATGCGGTTGATGGCTTCTCATTGCCCTGCACTATCTGCTTGGGGCGAACCGTGCTGTAGTATTCATTTTCAATCTGCAGAATATTGGTATTCAGCTGCTGGTATTCGCCATTCACCTTGAGGCCGATTTCCTCGTATACCGGACAGGGTGTACTGATGGCACACTGCATACTTTCAACATAGGCCTCCAGTGAATCGTAACAGGCCTTGATGCCGGCGATGTCTTCCTTATTGTTCTGATACCCGATATCGCCCAGGCGCAATGACGTGGCATAGGGTTCGTAATAGGTATTACTGTTAAAGTCTTTTAGCAGCGTTTCTTTCCCGTTTAAAAATGACTTGCAAACAGAAGGCGAGGCACCAAACAAATAAGGTACCAGCCAGCCATAACGCAGCAGGTTTCGCACCACACCCATATACTGATCAGAAACAAAACTTTGATAATCATCCTGATTATTCAATAGCTGCTGGTAATGGCGCCAGAATTTTTCGGAAAAAGAATAATTAAAATGCACTCCGGCAATCACCTGCATGGCCCGCCCGTAACGCAGACCAAGGCCGCGGCGATATACCGTTTTCATCTGTGCCGCGTTGGAAGAACCGTATTTCGCCAGCGGGATATCCGTTTCCCCGGCCACCACACAGGGCATGGAAGTCGCCCACAGAATTTCATCATGCAGATGGCGGTAGACAAAATTCTGAATATCATCCAGCGACTGCACCACTTCCGTTACCGAATCACAGGGCGGTGTAATCAGTTCAGCCAGCGCTTCAGAAAAGTCGGTGGTGATCTGCGGATTGGTTAACGCCGAACCCCAGGCAGCAGGGTATGGTGCCTGTGAAATACCGCCTTCGGGCGAAACCCGCAGGCTTTCCTTTTCCAGGCCGATTTTTGATGACGACAGAGCCTCATCAAAATCAGAGTCGGCCAGTAGTGAAAGGCGTTGTTGAAGTGTCTGGTACAAAGGGTATCCGGTAATTACTTTATTATTTCGGGTTAGTGATTATACAGAAATGTCATTCGTCATTGTTCATGACCACAACCCGGTAGCGGGGTTTCGCAACCGTCTGAACATTCTCCACTTTATCGGCCAGCGCTACAATCCGGTACTCGAAACGGCAGCCCATTGCCCTGGCGGCCTTCTCCATCATTTTCAGGGTTACCGCACCGCGGGTTTCGTCTTTTTCCAGCATGGAAATCCGCGCCGCACTCACCTGCATACGCTCAGCCAGCTGAAACCCTTTTAAACCCCGTTTTTTCCGCATAAAGCGGATCCACTCCGAATTCATCTTGCACCTTTTATTAATGTATATATTAATAATTAATATATACATTAATAAAAGAAAAAACACAATAAAAAAACCGCTTTTCTATTTATCAGAAAAACGGTTTCAACTAGCCAGGGAAACTCTGAACAATAGTCATTCAGAGCGCAGCGAAGAAGCCAATACTTCGTAAGCAATTGATTGCACTGGGCATAAGATCCTTCGGCTGCGTTCAGGATGACAATTAAGTACTTGTTCAGAGGTTCCCTAGTAAGAGTCAGTCCGCTAATACACGCAAATAAACGCGGATGAAAAAACAGCTTTAATTTTTAATGACCCTCTGATTAATGTCATTCAGAGCATTAGCGAAGAATCTTTTACTCCGTAAGTTGTTAATGGTGCAGTGCCCCAAGATCCCTCGACTGCGCTCGGGATGACAAATGCTAAGTTA
>JAJRTD010000346.1 GCA_024278435.1 Gammaproteobacteria bacterium
CCGCTTATTTCTCAGTGCAGGCATTCCATACCGGCTACCGATCCCTTTTACTATTAATTGCATTGCAAAACCATGAACCAACACCAGGCCTACACCACCCTCAACACTGTCTATCACTGACAGCATTAATACTGTGGAACAACAAACAGGAAGTACTTATGATAAAAATACTAAGCGCCAGCCTTATACTATTCCTTTCCGCCATCATAGCCACGCCGCTCTATGCCGCGGAGAGCGAACCGGTTCCCTTCGTTATGCAGTTAACACGATCCGGTGACAACTACGGGCATCGCCGGGCGTTTATGCAGATCGATAAAGTATTAAGCGACCTGGGTGAAAGCAATTTAAAAATAGTTGTTGTTGCCTACGAAGGCGGCATTCATGCCCTGCTGGAGGAAAACGAAGCGACCTCTCAGCTGTTAACCAAACTGGCAAACCGTGGCGTTACCTTTAAAGCCTGCCGCATCAGCATGAAGGCATGGGAATTAAAAGAAGAAGACTTCCCGCTGGAGGTTGAATTTGTACCGGCGGGTGCACCCGAAGTCATCCGCCTGCAGATGCAGGGCTATAAATACTGGCGCCCCTGAAGCATTAAGATCAAGCCGGCAGAACCATATAATAAACAACAATGGGCAAACGCACTGTAACCGTATTCGTTGTTATTACTATAAGTGTTACGCTGGCGGCCCTGTTCGGTCACGCACATGAAGCCGAGAGAATTGATCGCCTGGAAAACCGGCTTATCAATAACACTTCTCCCACAATCACCGGCCGCGTTGACCCTGGTTCACTGAACAAGCTGCCGGCGCCGGTTAAGCGTTACTTCAAACATGTTATGACAGACAGGCAGCCATTTATAAAAACCGCATGGCTGCAGCAATCCGGTGAATTGCGAACCAGTACCGAAAGTGAGAACTGGCTGCCATTTACCGCTACCCAGATTGTTTCCCCGGCCACTAACGGCTTTATCTGGAACGCAAAAGTTCAGCTGCCGCTGGCCACCCATGTACGGGTCGTCGACAGTTACATCGATGGTACCGGTGGCGGTGAAGTCAGTTTTTTATCGACTATGGCAATAGCATCCGAATCAGGCGCTGCAGAGCTGAATGCTGGTGCGTTACACCGCTACCTGGCCGAAGCTGTCTGGTACCCTACAGCCCTTTTACCCCGCGCTGGTGTATTCTGGAGCCCTGTTGACGACAACACCGCCATTGCCACGCTGACGAACCATGGCACCACCGTCTCTCTTGAATTTCGGTTTAATGCAAAGGATGAAGTGACAGCAATTTTCAGCAGCGGCCGCTTCGGACGTTTCGACAACAGCTACCGGAAGCTGCCATGGCAAGGACACTTTCGTGACTACCATGTCAGGGACGGTATGCGCGTTCCCCGCTACGGAGAGGTCGGCTGGTACAGAGACGGAAAACTTCAACTGGTGTGGAAAGGCCATCTTGTAAATGCACGCTATAGCTTTGCGCAGTGAGATTACTACTGTCCCGTTAACTTTACATTGTCATCTTGACCGTAGCGTAGTGGAAAGATCTGTAACACCAAGAGCCTACGGCAATTACTCCATGCATTGCTTTACTACCGTACATCCTGTACATATCGACTTCACTGCGTTACGCTCAGGACAAAATAATTAAGGAACCTCTGAACAAGTTATAGTAATAATAGTTAACGGAGCAGCAAGGCTGTGAGATATAACAATAAAAACCAGGCTGCGTCACCCAGCTCAAAGCAGTGACACAGTACACTTAAAATGCAGACCAAAGGAGACAGCAGATGACATTAACAAAAAAACTCGGGGCGGAATTTATTGGTACATTCTGGCTGGTGCTTGGCGGCTGTGGCAGCGCCGTGCTGGCAGCGACATTTCCGGATGTCGGCATAGGCTTTCTGGGCGTAGCCCTGGCATTCGGCCTGACTTTATTAACCATGGCTTTTGCCATCGGTCACAT
Source organism: Gammaproteobacteria bacterium (assembly GCA_024278435.1). Classification (GTDB taxonomy): domain Bacteria; phylum Pseudomonadota; class Gammaproteobacteria; order SZUA-229; family SZUA-229. The sequence continues at coordinate 1,962 of JAJRTD010000346.1, forward strand.
ATCCGGCTGCCATATCAACCCGGCGGTTTCTATTGGCCTCTGGTCAGGCGGAAGGTTCCCGACTGCAGAACTCGGCCCCTACATTGTGGCACAGGTTGCCGGCGGACTGGCCGGTGCTGCGGTTTTATATGTTATTGCCAGCGGCCAGGCCGGTTTTGATGTAACTGCCGGCTTTGCTTCAAACGGTTATGGCGAACATTCTCCCGGCGGTTATAGCATGACCGCTGCACTGGTAACTGAAATTGTCATGACCTTTATGTTTCTCATTATTATTCTGGGCGCCACCGACAAACGCGCACCCCAGGGCTTTGCGCCAATTGCGATTGGCCTGGGCCTCACCCTTATTCACCTCATCAGCATTCCCGTGACCAACACCTCGGTCAACCCGGCACGAAGCACCGGCGTTGCCATTTTCCAGGGTGACTGGGCAATCTCACAATTATGGCTGTTCTGGCTAGCACCTTTCGTCGGCGCAATACTGGCAGGCATTGTCTACCGCTGGTTCGAAACCGATGAAAATGCCTGACAGGGTTAATACGCTGAACCCGGGCACCCGATTTTTATCGATGTTATCCATTGATCAATGTATTGATTTTGCCTGGCAATACGATGTAGCTGAAACCCAGGTTGATCAATGGGTCATCGACTATGGTATGAGCGAACAGCCCAATAAGGATGCATTCAAGTACTATCTCTGGACCCAGGGGCTGAGCAATTACGACAGTTCTGAAAAGCCTGCGTTGCAACGCCTGCGTGATGAATTATCCGCCCGCGCATGGCAGCAATAGCAAAACAGGTAACGAAGCAGCTGGCTTTAGCGCTGCCGGACTTCCAGGGTCAGTCATCCTGACGCTGCTTATGATCCATCATAAGTTTAAGCGCATCTGCTCCTTTCACGCCCGCCTTTCTGGCTTTGCCCACAACCATATCAACCTGTGTTGGAAACGCCTGAAAAAACAGCTGGTTCCAGTTTTCCAGCGCCTCTTCCATCTGGTTGTTCTGTTCAAGTAAAACCGCTTCGTTCGCCAGCCTGCAGGATTTCTTCAACAGCTTCATGGCGCTGATAAGATCACTGATATCGTTCAGGCCTTCGACCTGGAACTCTATATTTGCCGGATCTTCTATCTGAAAAACCACTTCAGAAAGTGCTGTTGAAAATATAAAACAGAGCGTTTCCTGGTAACTTATAATTTCGTGGGAGGACAACAGCGAAGTAACCAGAAGATCCAGGTAATAACCGTCGAAGAGATTGCCTGATGCACGGTTCCAGGTTTTTATAATACGAATGACCTCGGCCAGTTTTCCCTTGTGCCGGACATTCTGTTTTACGAAATACTCCTTGTAGACATTTACATCATACTCAACCCATTCATTAAAACATTCAGCGGGCAGCATGTAGCTATGGCTGGCAGTTAAATAAGCCGGCTGCAGCCGGTAGAAAAAGTTTTCTACCGGTAGCTGCAGAACATTACGCGCTTCAATTTTCCGGGCATCCGGGTATTGCCTGACCAGGATATCACTTAATTCAGAAAACACCCGCGAAGGCAGGGTGTGCCTGACGTCCTCCCGAAACAGAACCAGCATATCAATGACGTTGCCTGCCAACGGCGACACCATGGTCTTGCGTGAAAAGGCACCGTAAAGAACGGTACTGAAAGTACCCAGGTGCTGCCGTAGATATGACTCGATATCAGCCTGGATGCGGGTAACCAGGGTGTATTCAACCAGGGACAGGTCGGTATTTTTTGCCAGCAGATCAAAACCGTCGCTGATAAGAGGCTGTTCAGGTTTTGTCATTAATTGCTCTGTTTTCCATAAAACCTCTAGCGGGTAAAAACACCGGCTTTGTAACCACGTTAGCAATAAAAAGAGGCTGTGACAAATACGAGAACAAGCGCCGTAAACCAGGCAAAATATTATGTAAACCGGCTCTTACACACCTTATTTAACCCTATGTTTTAAAAGGTTATTGCCCGAAAATTTGACCTGGGACATCAAGCGGTTGAGCTTTCAACAGAAAAATACATTCACTTGATTTATATCAACTCCAGAAAAATGTATTAGGTCTAGTGTTTGCCCTGATATTTAATCAAATCGCAAAAAAATAACTCAACTAAACATGAGGTGAGTACAGTGAAAACCCGAAAGCTCATTCGTAGCGTGCTGGCATTGTCAGCATTAACTATTGCAACCAATGGCGTCTATGCCAAGGCCGGCTCTGATACCGAAACCGCGTATGAAGGCGCGCCCAGCGGGATCAACCCGGAAGTAGCCCAGGTCACATCTGAAGGACCGAAGATGACTGTGGAAGAATTCAACAAAAGCAAGAAGATCTTCTTCGAACGATGTGCCGGCTGTCACGGTGTATTGCGCAAGGGCGCAACCGGTAAACCGTTAACCACCGACATTACCCGCGCACGTGGCGACGCCGCGTTAAAAGCCTTTATCACCTACGGTTCGCCTGCCGGTATGCCGAACTGGGGCACCTCAGGAGCCCTGAGCGATGAAGAAATCGACATGATGGCCCGCTACCTGCAACACGAGCCACCAACCCCGCCGGAATGGGGCATGAAAGAAATGAAAGCCAGCTGGAAAGTCATTGTTCCGGTGAAAGACCGTCCGAAGAAGAAGATGAACAAGTACAATATTGACAATATCTTCTCGGTCACCCTGCGTGATGCCGGGCAGATTGCACTGATTGACGGCGACAGCAAGAAAATCATCAATATTATTGATACCGGTTACGCGGTACATATCTCCCGTATGTCATCATCCGGTCGTTACCTCTATGTAATCGGTCGCGATGCAAGGATCAACCTGATCGACCTGTGGATGAAAAAACCGGATAACGTGGCAACCATCAAGGTTGGCCTGGAAGCCCGTTCAGTTGAAACCTCCAAGTACAAGGGTTACGAGGACAAATATGCCATTGCCGGTTCCTACTGGCCACCGCAGTACACCATTATGGATGGCTTCACCCTGTAACCCAAAAAGATCGTTTCAACCCGTGGTATGACCGTGGACACCCAGGAATACCATCCTGAACCGCGTGTTGCTGCTATCGTGGCCTCACATCAGCATCCTGAATTTATCGTCAATGTAAAAGAGACCGGTAAAGTTCTGCTGGTGAACTACCAGGACATCAACAACCTTTCTGTTACTACCATTCCTGCTGCGCGCTTCCTGCATGACGGTGGCTGGGACAAAACACATCGTTACTTCCTGACGGCTGCCAACAAGTCCAACAAGATCGTTGTTATCGACTCCAAGGCCCGTAAGAATGTGGCAATGATTGATGTCACCAAGATCCCGCATCCGGGTCGTGGCGCCAACTTCAACCATCCTAAATACGGTCCTGTCTGGGCAACCAGCGCACTGGGTAATGACAACGTAACCCTGATTGGTACCGACCCTGTCAAGCATAAGAAAAATGCATGGAAGGTGGTTGAGATTCTGCACGGCATGGGCGGCGGATCACTGTTTATCAAAACACATCCCAATTCCAAAAACCTGTGGGTAGATGCTCCGCTGAATCCGGACAAAAAACTCAGCCAGTCAATTGCTGTATTTGATATTGACCATCTGGACAAGGGGTTCAAGATACTGCCAATTGCCGAATGGGCAAAACTGGGTGAAGGACCAAAACGTGTGGTCCAGCCTGAGTACAACAAAGCTGGTGATGAAGTCTGGTTCTCCGTATGGAACGGTAAAACCGAAGAGTCTGCACTGGTGGTTGTTGACGACAAAACTCGCAAGCTGAAAAAAGTTATCAAGGACAAGCGCCTGATAACACCAACCGGCAAGTTTAACGTTCACAACACTGTGTACGACGTTTACTAAAGCACTAACCGCGGACGGGTGCCAAAACCTGTCCGCGGTATTTTTATCCTGACAGCACGAACAAGGAGCCATACTGAATGCAGAAGAACGGTTTTGTTTCACTGGTTGGCGCAGGTCCCGGCGATGCCGAACTGCTCACTGTTAAAGCCCTGCGTTTATTAAAGACAGCGGATGTTGTTATTTATGATCGGCTGGTATCCGCCGATATACTCGAATTAATTCCAGCTGGTGTTAGCCGCATATCGGTAGCTAAATCACCTGGAAAACACAGTGTGCCACAAGACCAGATTAACGAGATGATAGTTAACCTGGCAAAAACCGGCCGCCACATTGTCCGCCTTAAAGGCGGCGACCCCTACATGTTCGGGCGTGGCGGCGAAGAAGTACTGGCACTGAAAAAACACTGCATTGCCTATGAAGTCGTACCCGGCATTACTGCAGCCTCCGGTTGCAGTGCCTACAGCGGCATTCCGCTGACCCACCGTGGTCTGAGCCGCAGGGTGCAGTTTATTACCGGCCACCTCAATGATAACGAGCCACTGGATCTCAACTGGCAGTCCATCGCCGATCCGGATTCAACCATTGTTATCTACATGGGACTGGCCAACCTGCCGCTGGCCATCCACTCGCTAATCGATGCCGGTCTGCCTGCATCCACCCCCGCCGCCGCGGTACAAAATGCAACAACACCAAACCAGCAACGTGTCATAACCACTCTTGAATTGCTCAACGATACAATTCACCAGGCACACATGAAACCGCCGGTAATGATTATTATCGGCAAGGTCGTCGCACTTGCCGAAGAGCTCGACTGGTTTCAGCAGCAGCTGAACGATATGCAACAGGAGAACCGGTATGAAGAAAAGACACTTCATCTTTAGCCTGCTGCTTTTACAGTTCAGTTTTATCCCCGCCGCCTTTGC
>JAJRTD010000347.1 GCA_024278435.1 Gammaproteobacteria bacterium
ACCGGCCGGTCTTCGCCTTTCAGGCGGCGCACGGTTTCATCGATATTAACGGCGACCAGTAGCCGGTCACCCAGCTCGCTAGCCTGTTCCAGATAGGTTACATGGCCGGCATGCAGAATATCAAAGCAGCCATTGGTCATCACAATGGTTTCACCGCGTGCGCGGCAGCGCTCAAGCAAGGGATACAGATCGGCTTCCTGTAAAATACCATGTTCGGTGTTCGATGAGTTCTGCTCAATCGCATTTTCAAGTTCAGCCAGGCTGACACTGGCGGTACCGGATTTTGCCACCACGACACCGGCCGCCAGGTTGGACAGCACCATGGCGCGTTCCAGTGAAACACCGGCACCAAGAGACGCGGCCAGTGTTGAAATCACAGTATCACCGGCACCGGTTACGTCAAACACTTCTCTTGCCTGTGTTGGCAGATGCACCGGGTCATAACCCTGCTGCATCAGACTCATACCGTGTTCGCTGCGGGTAACCAGCAATGCTTCAATATTAAACTGCTGCGAAATGCTATCGGCCTTTTCGACCAGATCGTCTTCTGTCTGGCAGTTGCCGGCAACCGCTTCAAACTCGGAGAGGTTGGGTGTTATCAGGCTGGCGCCACTGTATTTTTCAAAGTCACTGCCCTTGGGGTCGACCAGTACCGGAATGTTTTTCCTGTTGCAGAGGGCAATCAACTGCTGCACTTCGCGCAAACTGCCCTTGCCGTAGTCCGAGCAAACCACGACATTGTGTTTATCCAGCTGACCGGCAAAGGCCTTTTCCAGCTCAGATAAATCCCTGCCGATAAAACCGTCTTCAAAATCCAGCCTCATCAACTGCTGGTGCCGGCTCATCACCCTCAGCTTGGTCACCGTGGCATTTTCCGGCATACGCACAAACTGCGGATTGACTCCGACACTTTGTAGCATATTTTCCAGGGTATGCGCAGCCTCATCATCACCGCATAGCCCCATGACCGTACACTGTGCCCCCAGGGTGGCAATGTTTAATGCCACGTTACAGGCACCACCGGCACGTTCTTCATTCTTGTTTACATGAACCACCGGCACCGGGGCTTCCGGTGAAATACGCGAGGTTGCGCCATGCCAGTAACGATCCAGCATTAAGTCACCAACCACCAGAACCCTGGCGTTTTCAAATGAAGGCAGATGCATAGTCATAAGTTCAGGTATCCGTCACATCACTTAAAGTGAATTTTCTACAAGACGGTATTCACAACCGCAATACGGACACTTTGCCGATCCGGTTTCTTCTACCGGAATATAAACCTGCGGGTGCGAGTTCCACAAACTACTGCCCGGCATCGGACAGTGAATCGGCAGGATGTCACGGGACACTTCATACAACATGGTGTCGTTCGGTGTATCCAGGTCTTCCTGTGTTGCTGTATGTGGGTTAGGCATAATATGGTCCTCTATTACTTCCGCAAATGAACGCGAATAAACGCAACTATTTTCTGTCATTGTGTACGCAGCGTAGCAATGACGTTGTACATCTTTCTACTCTTTTGCGTCCATTGCGTTATTTGCGGATGATTGCTTTTCGTTTTTATTTGCGTTTATTCGCGTTCATTCGCGGATAAATATGTTCTTGTTTTACTCAACCAGCGTCAGCCATTCCGGCTTCATATCCAGGCGCCCGTGCACCAGGTCAAAATACATGGTCTGCAGGGTTTCGGTTACCGGTCCACGGCTGCCGTTACCGACGCTGCGGTTATCCACTTCGCGAATCGGTGTTACCTCTGCTGCGGTACCGGTGAAGAATGCCTCATCGGCAATATACACTTCATCACGGGTGATGCGTTTTTCACGCATTTCGTAACCGGCTTTTTCTGCCAGGGCAAAGATAGTATTACGGGTGATGCCGTTTAATGCAGAAGTCAGGTCCGGCGTGTAGATAATATTATCTTTTACCAGGAAAATATTCTCGCCGCTGCCCTCGGCAACATAGCCTTCGTTGTCCAGCAGCATGGCTTCATCGTAACCATCGGTTACCGCTTCCTGCAAAGCCAGCATGGAATTGATGTAATGACCGTTTGCCTTGGCCTTGCACATACTGATATTCACGTGATGCCGGGTATAGGACGAGGTTTTAATGCGGATACCTTTCTGCAGCGCTTCCTGCCCGAGGTAGGCGCCCCACTCCCAGGCCGCGATCATGACATGCACGCGCAGGTTGTCGGCACGGATGCCCATGCCCTCGGAACCGTAAAAGCACATCGGGCGGATATAGGCAGATTCCAGGTTATTTTCCCGAACCGCCGCACGCTGTGCTTCACTGATGGTTTCCTTATCAAACGGTATTTTCATCTGCATGATATGGGCAGAATCAAACAGGCGGTCGGTATGCGCCTGTAAACGGAATATGGCGGTACCCTGCTCGGCCTTATAGGCCCGTACGCCTTCAAACACACCCATACCGTAATGCAAGGTATGTGTTAAAACATGGACCTTGGCATCGCGCCATGGAACCATTTCACCGTCAAACCAGATTACGCCATCTCTATCGGCCATGGTTTGCATAAACTTCTCCTAACAATCAAATCAGTTTTAAGTTTTAAGTTATATGTTTTTAACTTAAAACATACAACTCATAATTTTTCTTCCGGCATCAGCCTGTTCCAGACAGAAATCACCCTATCACGATGCTCCGGCACTGCACTAACATCAAGCTCACACTGCAGGTTCTGCCAGTTTTTCAGCTTGCGGAAATAGCGATAGGCATCAGCAATGGCTTCCGACTCTTCCGCTGAATACCAGCCAACCGTAGTTAACTCGTTGATCAGCTCCAGGGTAGCCGTGTGTTTTATACAGTCGGTACATTTCTCCGCATTGATCAACACCCCGGCCTGGGTCATAAACTCGATGTCGACCAGCCCGCCGGCATCCTGCTTTATATCGAAACCGGCCGATTTATTGGCCAGGTGTTTGCGCATTTTCTCACGCATTTCCACCACTTGCTGCAGCAACTGCTCTGGATCACGTGGCTGCATGAGCACCGAGCGTCGAATTCTATCAAATTCCTGCTCGATCAGGGTGCTTCCGGTAACAAATCGTGCCCGAATCAGCGCCTGGTGCTCCCAGGTCCAGGCTTTTTCCTGCTGGTAGCGTTCAAAGGCCGCCACGCTGCTTACCATCAGCCCGGCCTGACCGTCCGGGCGTAAACGGGTGTCCGCTTCATACAGGACACCGGAATAGGTCCGGGTACTCAAAAAATGAATCACCCGCTGCGCGACGCGGGCGAAAAAGCTCTGGTTATCGATAACCTTCTCACCGCTGGTCTGCTGTTTTTCGCCGCTACTGTTATGCAGAAAGATAATATCCAG
>JAJRTD010000038.1 GCA_024278435.1 Gammaproteobacteria bacterium
ATAGCATTCATCTGTGTCAGGACAATAAACACAATAAAGATCAATTTCACCTTTATCAATTGCTCGCATATGAGTACCATTTTTATCCGCCCAGCAAGAGCGAAAATGTACCGTAATGCTGCCCGTTTTATCAACAGATTTGTACTTGACCTGAACACGCCGAAAGATCCTGTCTTTGTATATAACAAGATCAAATGGCGCGTGCTCTGTTACAGGATTTAATATAGTAAATCCCTGCTCGTACATATCGAGCTGAGCCTTCAAAACACCGAGGTCACCCTTTTCTTTAGTGTGATGCATACCTGATGGCAGCCTCAAACCATTGGACGGGTCAACCATTGGTTTCCTCGGGATTGCCATCAGCTCAAAACTTGTTTGACTGTTAAGGTTTCCCCGATATAGTGCGATCCACTTTACGGGTTCTGTTTTCCCGTAAAGGCTCCTACTGGCACAGTTAATGTGCGCTTAAAGGCCGATGCTCTATCCAGCTGAGCTACGGGCGCATTATCAAGTTATTAAATCCATATAATAACGAAATTTGATCGAACGCTTACGTTCAAAATATTTGTTCCTGATTAACATTAACCGCTAATGTTATATTCAGGCCACTTATTCCACTGTAACCTGTTTTATCATCTGGTCGGGGTAGAGAGATTACTCCGGGCTCCTGCCCTGCGCCCTTCGGGCCGTGCTACGCACGTTCCAGATGCTCCCGGCATCTTGGTCGAACTCTTCCGTTCAAGTCTCTCGCCCCGTTTAACATTAAGGGAGGCTCTGATTAATGTCATTCAGAGCGGCAGCGAAGAATCTTATTCTCCGTAACTCATTGATAGTACAGTAGCATAAGATCCTTCGCTAGCGCTCTGGATGACAATCTACAATTAATCAGAGTTTCCTAAGCTGTAATGTCATATGCAGGCCACTTGTCCACTGCAACCTGTTTCTTTATCTGGTCGGGGTAGAGAGATTCGAACTCCCGACATCCTGCTCCCAAAGCAGGCGCGCTACCAGACTGCGCTATACCCCGATATATCTCATACTCACAGGAGGGGCGTAAACCAGCCGATTCCCGCATGAATCAAGAGGCGGGGAATATTACGCGTTGCTTAAGCCGTGGTCAAGATACTATTTGCAGCTTGTGGTAACTATCTTGCGCATGCGAAAATCCCCCTCTTTACTCAAATACACCAGAAAATAATTATGTCGGCAAAAATCATTGATGGCAAAGCCATTGCAGCGGATGTCAGAAACCAGGTTCGCCTCAGCATCGAGCAACGCGCAAAAAACCGGCAGCGCGCTCCGGGCCTGGCGGTCATTCTGGTTGGACTGAATCCTGCTTCACAGGTATATGTACGAAAAAAACGTGAAGCCTGTGACGAAGCCGGATTGATTTCAAAATCCTTCGACCTTGACGAAAACACCAGCCAGCAGGCATTGCTGGAGCTGATTGAAGAACTGAATAACGACGCCACCATTGATGGCATTCTGGTCCAGCTGCCGCTGCCGGAGCATATTGACAGCACGCCGGTACTGGAAGCCATCCATCCGGACAAGGACGTTGACGGCTTCCACCCCTATAACATTGGCCGCCTGGCACAGCGCATGCCGACACTGCGTCCCTGTACCCCGCACGGCGTTATTCATCTACTGGAAACCATCGGCGAGACCTTCAAGGGCCGTCATGCGGTTGTCGTGGGCGCATCCAATATTGTCGGCCGGCCGATGAACCTGGAATTACTGCTGGCCGGAGCCACCGTGACCGTCACCCACCGCTTTACCAAAAACCTGGCCTCCTATGTCGCCGACGCCGATATACTGGTAGTGGCCGTTGGCAAGCCCGGCATTGTTAAAGGCGAATGGGTGAAACCCGGGGCCACGGTGATTGATGTCGGCATCAATCGCATGGCGGATGGCAAGCTTACCGGTGATGTCGATTTTGATGCGGCGGCGGAACGCGCTGCCTGGATAACACCGGTACCCGGTGGTGTCGGGCCGATGACCGTTGCCATGTTACTGCGCAACACCCTGCAGGCAGCTGAAAAACACGATCAGGCCTGAAATCCTAGAAGTGCACCAGGCCCTTTAATACCATATCGGTAAAACTGACAATACCGATCACCTGCCGGTTTTCCACCACCGGCGCCCGGGACAGGCCGAAATTCTGGAAGTAGCGTGCACAATAGCGAATATCCATATCCGGATCTACCGACAGCAACGGCTTGGCCATAATCTCGTAGACATTAACCCGGTCAGGCGAACGGTCTTTGGCCAGCACATTTTTTGCAATATCTGAAATCAGCACCATTCCGTATTCATCATCATCGCTGCGCTTGTTAACAATCAACGACTTGGTCTCGACATGCTTCATGGTGCGCAGGGCATCCATTACCGTCATGCGCCCGTCAATCATATCAAACTCTTTTTTCATCACATCACGTACCCGAATAATCTCTCTATCCGAATGAATCATAATTCAACCTCCACGACATCAACCAGTTTTTCAATCTGATGCGCCACGCCAACCGCATCTTCAACATCAATCTGTATGGCAATCCCGGTTCCCGGGCGCTCTTCAAACTCACCGACATCAGCAATGGTCTCCAGTATATTCCGGCTCAGGTGCTCTTCCACCAGGAACAGAATAACATCACGCTGGGTTTCCAGTGACAACCCGAAAAAGGTTTTTTTCTGCGCCAGCCCTTCGCCACGCGCATTATTAATAACCGTTGCACCGGTAGCGCCGGCATCCCGCGCTGCATCCATCACCGCATTCGTTTTTGCATCCTCGACAAAGGCAATTATCAATTTAAAGTGCATGATAGGCTCCTGATTTTCATGGATTGTCTATTCATCAGAGTTAATCCTGTTTCTTTTGTTTCGAATAAGATTCATTTTGTTTTACGTATTTTTTTAAAGCGCGCCGTTCTTTAAAGTCAGACAGTTGCGCATAGGCCATGACCGAAATAATCGGGCACAGGCTGGCAAAGGCAATCAGGCCAAAACCGTCAATTAACGGGCTGCGCCCGGGCACGGTTTCCGCCAGCCCCAGACCCAGGGCGGCCACCAGTGGCACGGTTACCGTTGACGTGGTTACCCCGCCGGAGTCATAAGCCAGCGGTATTATGGATTTAGGTGAGAAATAGGTTTGAATTACGACCAGTACATAACCGCTAATAATGAAATAATGCATCGGCGCACCGATAACAATACGGTAGGCTCCCAGCGCCAGGCCAACAGCCACCCCGATGGCCACCGCAACACGCAAACCGAAAACACCGATAGTGCCACCTGAAACCTCGTGGGCTTTTATTGCCACCGCAATCAGGGCGGGCTCGGCTATCGTGGTGCCGACACCAATGGCAAAGGCAAAAATGTAGACCCAGTAATAGTCGGTCCACAACAGCTCACCGACACTAAAACGAACATCCTGTAAAAAATCAGCATGTGTCAGCTGCGCAGCCATGCTGCGGCCGATGGGAAACAGCGCCTCCTCCAGCCCCAGCAGGAAAAAGGTAATACCAATCAGCACATAAAGCATTCCCATTAAAACTTTTTTAAGGTCTTTAACCGGTTTTCGAATGACCAGGAACTGGAAGCCGAAAATGATGATCGCTATCGGCAGAATATCAAAGAATGTGGCGACAAACAGCGCGGGAAGATCCTGTAATATCTGCATCAGAACATCATCCCGTAGGCCAGAACAAAAACAATGGGGAATAGCGAGGCAAAAGCAATCAGGCCGAAACCGTCCAGCATCGGGTTGCGCCCGCTGATGGATGAGGCCAGCCCGATACCCAGGGCAGTCACCAGCGGCACAGTAATGGTCGACGTCGTCACCCCGCCGGAGTCATAGGCAATACCGATAATTTCATCCGGTGCAAATCCGGTCATTACAATCACCAGCACATAGCCGATCATAATAATGTACTGTATCGGCCAGTTCAGGATAATACGCAACACACCCAGCGCAATCGCGAAACCCACCGACAGGGCAACCGTATAACGCAAGCCATTGGCATAGGACTCCATGGCCGCTTCCGTGTTGTTTATCTGGCCGGCCTGGGCAGCCACTTCAGACGCCTCGTCAGCCACCGCAATCAGCGCCGGTTCTGCAATCGTGGTACCAAAGCCAAGGGAAAAGGCAAATGCCAGCAACCAGAATACGCTGCCTTTACGGGCAAAGGCATGCGCCATGGACTCACCAATGGGAAACAGGCCCTGTTCCAGCCCGAAAATAAAAAAAGTCAGGCCCAGCACCACAAAAACAAGGCCGACAAAGATCTGCAGCAGGTTGTCCGGTGTCTGCTGGATAACAAATAACTGGAAAAAAGCGATGACCAGAACAATCGGCATCAGGTCTCGCATGCTGCCCAGCAGGGAACGTATAAAAAAGTGCAAAGATTGTTTCAACTATTTATCCGCAATCACGGTGTTTATAATTTAAAAAAATCACGGCTGTTTTTATAGGCTGCCTGCGCCAGTTTATCTTCTTCAACTCCCATATAAGCAGCGGTTGCCCGTGCAATATGCGGAAGATGGCAGGGTTCATTGCGGTTTTTCACAACCGGCTTGTGACCAAGGTCACGGGGCAATAAATAAGGCGCATCGGTTTCCAGCATAATCCTGTCCAGCGGTATGTGATTTACCGCCTGTTGCAGCAACTGGCCGCGCCTTTCATCACAGATCCAGCCGGTTATGCCAACGTACATGTCCAGCAGAATATAGTCATTCACTTCTTCAATACTACCGGTAAAACAGTGAGCCACCACCTGACCCAGATCATTTCGGGTGCTTTTAATCATCGATACAAAATCATCATGTGCATCGCGCTGGTGCAAAAACAGCGGCTTGCGGCAATCAATGGCTATTTCAAGCTGCGCCTCAAAGGCACGGATCTGCTG
>JAJRTD010000348.1 GCA_024278435.1 Gammaproteobacteria bacterium
CCTTGATGTCGCCGCGTTGCTCAAAATAGGTCTGCATGTCTGCCAGTAACTGGCAGGGGTGGACATCATCGGTCAGCCCGTTAATGACCGGAACAGATGAGTATTTTGCCAGTATCTCGGCTTTCTCATGTTCAAAGGTTCTGACCATCAGGCAGTCAGCCATGCGTGATAAAACCCGGGCGCTGTCTTCAACCGGTTCGCCCCGGCCCAGTTGGGTGTCACGTGGTGACAGGAAAATAGCGTGGCCGCCGAACTGCGCCATGCCGGTTTCAAATGAAACCCGGGTGCGGGTTGATGACTTCTCAAAAATCATGGCCAGTACCCGGTTTTTCAGGGGTTCGAAAATTTCACCGTTATACTGCTTGGCCTTTAGTTCGATGGCGCGCAGGATTATTCCCCTGAACTCTTCGGAGCTCAGGTCGGTTAAAGTTAAAAAATGCCTTACGCTGGTGTTTGTAGTATTCATGTTTTCAGGCGGCTGCTTGTTGCAGTGAATGGATGACCAGTTCAGTTACGGTCGAAATAATGGTATCGGCCTGTTGCCGGCTAATGATCAGTGGTGGTAATAAACGAACCACGTTACCTGCAGTTACATTGATTAACAGGTTTTGTTGCAGGGCCTGCGTTACCAGCTCGGGACAGTCTTTTCCAGTTCAATGCCAATCATCAGTCCCAGTCCGCGCACTTCGCGAACGCCATCCAGTGAAGACAGCTTGTCCTTAAATGAATCCAGTATGTAACTGCCCAGTTGTTCTGCATTGGTAATTAAATTTTCAGCCCGTATGGTATCGATAACCGCTGAGGCGGTGGCGCACATTAACGGGTTGCCGCCAAAAGTGGACCCGTGATTTCCCGGTTGCAGGATTTCACCGGCTTTATCATTGGCCAGGCAGGCGCCGATGGGAACGCCATTGCCCAGTGCCTTGGCCAGTGTCATGACGTCCGGCTGTATGTTGTTGTGCTGGAAAGCAAACCACTGGCCGGTGCGGCCCATGCCTGTCTGTATTTCATCCAGCATTAACAGCCAGTTCTGCCGGTCGCATATTTTACGTAAGTGGTTTAAATAATCGCTGGCGGGTATCTGTATGCCGCCTTCGCCCTGTACGGGTTCAACCAGGATGGCAACCACGTTGTTATTACTGTCGGCAATATTTTTAATGGCATCAACATCGTTATAGGGCACTCGAATAAAACCCTGCACCAGGGGCTCGAAACCTGCCTGTACCTTGCGGTTGCCGGTGGCGCTCAGCGTTGCCATGGTCCTGCCGTGAAAGCTGTGTTCCATGACAATAATCGCCGGATTTTCCACCTTGTTTCTATTGCCATAGAGGCGGGCAATCTTGATGGCTGCTTCATTGGCTTCAGCGCCTGAGTTGGAGAAGAACACCCGGCTCATGCCGGAAATATCACACAGCTGGTCAGCCAGCTGTTGCTGCTTGTCAATCTGGTAGAGATTGGAGGTATGCAATAACCTGCCGGCCTGTTCACAGATGGTTCTGGTAATGGCAGGGTGAGCGTGGCCCAGGCCGCAGACAGCTATGCCACACAGTGCATCCAGGTATTTCTGCTGCTGACTGTCCCACAAATATGCGCCTTCCCCGTGTTCAAAGGTGACATCAAGGGGGGCGTAGGTTTTCATTAAGTGTTCGTTGCTGGCCATTGTTCTGTTATTCAGTTATGTGATTTAGTGTTGCTGGGTTCAGCGTATAAAAAGCAAAAGCGGTAGCCATGGCTACCGCTTTAAAGGTCTGATTATACTCGTAGTATTGTGTAAAGCAACTGTCAGGATGGGGTTTTGGCTGTGGTGGGGTTGGTGGTTGCATCTGCTGTTGGGTTTTATGCTTTGGTTATGATTTTGTTCATTGGTGGCTATGTTTTTCTCATCGCCATTTTATGGATTTCTTTTCTTTACAATTTGGCAGGCGGGTTGATTTGGCACCGCTTTCGCCCTGACGGCGACCTACTTTTCTTTCAATAGCAAAAGAAAAGTAGGCAAAAGAATGCCATCCTTGTTCGTTTGCCCCTGCGGGGTGCCTGAGTTTGCGGGTATTGCCAACGAGCCCGCCTTGATGCGCCGTCCGGGCGCACAAGGCTAAATTCGCCATCCGTGGCGAATTTGCTCTACCAATACCCGCAAACTCAGCAAACGAAAGAGGAGTTTAAAAACAGGAAAAACACAAACAAAAGCGCAAACCGTAGGCCCGTATAAGCGATAGCGTTGCGGGCATGAACGTTGTGTGTATCGCCGGCAACGGAAAAGCCTTATGCCAGCCTACAAGATCAACACCAACGAGGCCGCAGGCCGATGTTGCATCGCTTTTGCTTTTGACTTTTCGTCCACCTTAGCAAGCCAGCGGAACGGAGGTGTTCTCATGGGCCTTCTGCGCCAGCTGTCTGAGCGATTTTTGCGAGTTCTGGCGCAGCATGAGAACACCTCCGTTCCGATGGGGACCCCGTGCCTTTTACGGGGCGTAGCTGTAGTGGCGGCATTCTTTTGGTTACTTTTCTGTTGCTGTAGACAGAAAAGTAACTCGCCGTCAGGGCGAAATCATAGTCAAAGTAAGCAACGGAAAATAATAAAAAAGCGAAAATCTGAGATACAGGAAATACGAGATACAGAACACCCTAAAACAACAAGCTAAAAAGTAACCCAATAAAAAAGGCGGCCACTGCAAAACAGTAAACCGCCCTCGATAAGTCCCGCCCTTAAAAAAGCAAAGACTACACCTGCTGATTAACC
>JAJRTD010000349.1 GCA_024278435.1 Gammaproteobacteria bacterium
ATATCCTACGAGCCGGGCGTGTTTGATGAACAGCTGGTTGCCGCGCTGGAGAAGATGGGGCATAAGACAAAAGAGCTGGATTATGAATACGGCAATATGCAGCTTATTATTATTGACAAGGCCAGTGGTCGGGTAGAGGCCGCATCCGATGGTCGGGGTATTGGCAGTGCCCAGGTGCTGTCTGAAACAAAAGCGATTCACCACAGAGACACAGAGAGCACAGAGAAAGAACTTTTATTGTTTTCTGCGCCGCAGGCGCAGCAAACAAATTAGGGATACTCTGAATAAGTCCTTATCTGTCATCCTGAGCGCAGTCGAAGGATCTTGAGCCACTGAGCAATCAATTACTTACGGAGAAAAAGATTCTTCGCTGCGCTCTGAATGACACTTATTCAGAGTATCCTTAGAACTCTGTGTCCTCTGTGTCTCTGTGGTAATAATTATTTTATTCAAGGCAACATCCCCAGAGTATTTTATAAAGAGACGTTATTCGTTGTTCGTTGTTCGTAAAAAACACCAAACAGCAGGACTGCATGGCCATTAGCGTTACTGGTTTTGACCAACAACCAATAACGAACAACGAACAACGAATGCGACCTATTCCAGCCCGAAACTTTCCGAGCGTTTTCCCGAGGTGTAGGAATCAATATCTTTGGCTTTTTCGATAGCACGGATCAGGTGTGTACGTTCCTGCTCGGACATACCGAAATTAATATAACGGTCAGCGGCCTGTAAAACCTCTTCCAGATGTTTGATGCGGTAATTGTGGCTTAACAGGGTTTTTGCGATAAAAAACGGATCGATTTTTTTGTCGCGCATATTCGCGGCCATCTTTAACGCGGTTTCAAGTTCTTCTTCGCTGGGTTTGGACATGGTCGGCAGTATCCGGGGCAGTTATTGATTATTTAACGTGCCTCTGATTGATTCAGTATTTGTCATCCCGAGCGCAGTCGAGGGATCCTGGGTCACTGCACTATCAACAGCTTACGGAGTAAAATATTCTTCGCTAACGCTCTGTCTGAATGACATTAAAATCAGAGGTTCTTTAAATGTATTCTAGTCCAGATATTTTTCAAGTGTGTTTTTAAGTGTTTCCAGGTCCACCGGTTTTGTTATCACGTCATTCATTCCCGCCTCCAGGCATTCTGCTTTTTTCTCCGGGAAGGCATCGGCGGTTATGGCAATGATCGGTAACAGCTGATTGCCACCCTGGCGGATAGTTTTTGCCAGCGTGTAACCGTCAATCAGTGGCATATTGCAGTCGGTCAGCAGCAGCTGGTAGTCGGTGTTGATCATTTTATTGAGGGCTTCCTGCCCGTTGGTAACAACTTCGGCGGTATAACCCAGCGTCTGTAACTGGTTGAGAACCAGTGCCTGGTTCGTCAGGTTGTCTTCGGCGACCAGTATTTTATGTCCGTAAGAGCTGTCCGTGTTTGCCGCTGATTGTGATGCAGTGGCTGTGGTATCGTTTGCGGCGGCTATTTTACTATCAAGGTTTCCGGGTAAATCGATCCAGAATTCACTGCCCCTGTTGATTTCGCTGTTAACACCAATGGTGCCGTTCATCATTTCTACCAGCTGCTTGCTGATGGACAGGCCGATGCCGGTACCTTCTATACTGGAGGCGGCGTTTAGCCGGTGAAATGGCTGAAAAATTTCATTCTGTAACTCTCTGGAAATGCCTTCACCGGTATCAATAACGCAAATACGTATTATGCCATCGGGTTTCTGCAATACCTTTATGCTGACAGCGCCGTTCTCCCGGTTGTATTTAATGGCATTGCTTAACAGGTTGAGCATTACCTGTTTGAGCCGGGTGTAGTCGGCAATCACGTAGCCGCCGGTTTCTGTTTTTATGTCGAGGGCGAGATTATTCTGTTCGGCCAGCGGGGAAACCATGGCGTGGCACTCGGTAATGATCTCAGTCAGGTTTACTTTTTCCATGGATAGCTGCAAATGGCCTTTTTCAATTCGTGCCAGGTCAAGGATCTGGTTGACCAGTTCCAGCAGCAAATTCCCTGCATTGCCGATTTCGTCAAGGTGTGACTGCTGTTTTTCAGTCAGGGTTTTTTCGTACTTGAGCAGCTGGGTAAAACCGAGAATGGCATTTAAAGGGGTGCGTAACTCATGTGACATGCTGGAGAGAAAATCGGATTTTGCCTGGTTGGCCTGTTCGGCTTCTTCCCTTGATTTCATCATGGCCAGCTCATTGCGTTTCTTATCGGTAATATCCAGGGCCATGGCGGCAACGCCAACGATTTTATTCTGCTCATCGGTCAGCGGGGTGATGAACCACTCACAGAATACAGGATCCTTGGCCTTTGTTTTATTTTCGATGACGGCGCCAATAACCGCTTCATAGTTAAGCAGTCGCTCCCACAGCTTTTCCGCCTCGTCGGAACTGTCTCGTGGCAAGATCAGGCGTAGAACGTTTTCATCAATGGCTTCTTCGCGGCTATAACCAAAGATCTTCTCTGCAGCCCTGTTCCATTCAGTAACATTCAGATTGATATCAAATTCAATAATGGCCAGCGGCGTGTTCTGCAGATGCAGTGCCTGTTTCTGGTGCATTAACTCAATGGCCTGTTCACGATTATCAGCTTCGATACGCAGCCGGATATTTTGCTGGGTATTGTTGAATACCCGCTTGCCGGCAGAATATGAGAAAAAGATAAACACCAGCAGAACAAGGGAGGTGGCGTTGGAGAAAGTCTGTTCATCTAAAAAGATCCGCAGCGCCAGCAGGCCACTTGCCGGCAACAGGAAAAGTGCCATGGTTTCCCAGCGATATGACAGGGTGGCCAGTGAGCCGGCGATAACACCGATCAGGCAGACAATAATGAAAGTGAAGTACTCCGGGTCAGGTGAATACCCCAGCCAGGGCAGCAACCCCCAGCAGACACCGGCGACACCGGTGCCAGCGATAAAGCGTGTGCGCCAGCCGGTTTTTTGCTGTTCCTGCCTGCTGGCCCTGAAAAACAGGTAGCTGTCGATGCTGCGCAGCAGCAGCACGATCAGGATAATTGCCAGCCAGATGTTCAGGTTGCGCTCAGAGGCGGCGTGACCGAGCAGAAAGCTGTAGATTATCAGTGCGATAACAAAGGAAGCGGTATAGGAGAACGGTGTGCCGCCATGCAGCAGGCGGATTTCCTCCAGCCTGATTTGCTGCTCGAGTTGTTCGTCGGTGTTTTTATTATGAGAATCCATGAGTTGCGTATTCCTTTAGACGTTGAGATACTGATAAGTAAACAGCCAGCGGCGCACCGTGCGGTTACCTTACTGAAAAACCAAAAGCCTGGCTATCAATTTATGAGTATGTGGTCGAATATGGCCAGAATTTTGACGTTATCGACAGCTGTTGTTGTAAAAACAGCGCTGTTTGTGACTTTTAAGACTTCTTTAATAAAAAGCTTTGAGCGCTAAAGTATCGCATTTCCCCGAGAAAAATGTTTTATTTGTCTTAATATTTCAATGGGTGGTAAAAAATTAACGGCTGATTTATGTCAAATAATCGACATTTTTACTTGCATTTTAGGTTTATCTGCATATACTTCCCGTAATCTTTGGCTATCAAGCGCACATTGATAAGTGGGTACGTAGTGAAAGATGAGTGTGATTACTTCAGCTTTTTGAGATGAAGCGAACCGCTTTCATTGGGGGAAGCGATATGTCGTAAGCACATTGACTATTTGTAATCATAGCTATGATCATAATAACTTAATAATGCAGGAGTCTTGCATAATGAAAAAATCAATAATCTCTCTCGCTGTAGCAGCGGGTTTA
>JAJRTD010000350.1 GCA_024278435.1 Gammaproteobacteria bacterium
CCTGCGAAACCTTGATCTGCAGTTCATCGGCATTGGTCAGGTACCAGTTGGTCACGCCAAAACGACCCGATGCAATCTGCTTGATGGCTGAACGTTTGGAGTCACCATTGGCCATCGGCGTAAAGCGTGCCGCATCTTCACCACCCTCACCGGTATTGGACTTGCCGCCCATGCGGTTCATGGCAATGGCCAGGGCTTCATGGCTTTCCGCCGAGATGGAACCGAAGCTCATGGCGCCGGTAACAAAGCGCTTAACAATTTCTTTTGCCGGCTCCACTTCGTCCAGCGGTATCGGGCCGCCATTGGCGCCTTCCTTGAACTGCAGCAGGCCACGCAGGGTTGCCCGGCGGGTGGAATCATCATCCGACACCTTGGCAAACTGCTTGTAGGCTTCGCGACTGTTGGTGCGTGCAGCCAGCTGAATATTGGCGATGGTATCCGGGTTCCACATGTGCAGCTCGCCGCCCTTGCGCCAGTGATAATCACCCGGGTTATCCAGCACCGGCAGGCGCACCACGTCACGTGACGGGTAGGCTTTTTCGTGGCGACGAATTGATTCTTCCGCCAGCACTTCAAGATCGACACCCTTAATACGGCTGGCGGTACCCTTAAAGCAACGCGCTATCACTTCTTCACCCAGGCCGACCGCTTCAAAAATCTGCGCACCCTTGTAGGAATGCAGGGTCGAAATACCGATCTTCGCCATAACTTTTAACATGCCCTTGGCCACGCCCTTGCGGTAGGCGGCCACGATGGCGTCATCGTCATATTTTTCCGGATCCAGCAGCCCTTCACGCTGTGACTGGAACAGTGCCTCGAATGCCAGGTAGGGATTAATCGCATCCGCACCGTAACCGATTAACAGGCAATGCTGGTGCACTTCACGCGCTTCGCCGGTTTCCAGTACGATGCCGATGCGGGTACGCTCCTGGTTTTTCACCAGGTGGTGATGCACCGCACCGGTGGCCAGCAGGCTGCTGACCGCAATGCGCTGCGCCGACATATTCCGGTCAGACAATACAACCAGACTGTAACCCTGGGCAATGGCTTCACTGGCCTGGGCACAGATCGCATCCAGGCATTTCGCCAGGCCGGCCTTACCTTCAGACTTGTCATAGGTAATATCAATGGTTTTGCTTTTCCAGCCGCGATGGTTGAGATGTTTCAGCGCAGTCAGCTCTTCATTGGTCAGTATCGGGTGCGGTACCCGTAGACGGTGGGCATGCTGCTCGGTGGTTTCCAGCAGATTACCTTCCGGACCGATATAACATTCCAGCGACATCACCACTTCTTCACGAATAGAATCGATCGCCGGATTGGTTACCTGTGCAAACAGCTGTTTGAAATAGTCATAAATCATCCGCGGCTTGTCAGACAGGCAGGCCAGCGCCGAGTCGTTACCCATGGAACCCACCGGGTCACGCAGTTCACGCACCAGCGGCAGCAGCATAAACTGCATGGTCTCGACGGTATAACCAAAAGCCTGCATGCGCGGGATAATGGTTTCCGGGTGGAAACCGTGCGGCTCTTTTTCACAACCCAGTTCAGATAATTTTATTTCCTGGTTCTTCAGCCATTCGCCGTAGGGACGACGGGTTGAGAAATCTTTTTTCAGCACCTCGTCGGCGATCAGTTCGCCTTTATCAAAGTCGATCAGGAACATTTTACCGGGCTGCAAACGGCCCTTGAATTTCACATCGGCCGGATCAACATCAACCACACCCACTTCCGAGGCCATGATAACGCGGTCATCATTGGTCAGATAATAACGGCTGGGACGCAGGCCATTGCGGTCAAGCACGGCGCCGATATAGTGGCCATCGGTAAAAGCAATAGAAGCCGGGCCATCCCAGGGTTCCATCATAGCCGAGTTAAAGCGGTAGAAATCTTTTTTCGCCTGGTCCATGTTTTCATCAGACTGCCAGGCTTCCGGCACCATCAGCATGACCGCTTCCTGCAGGCTGCGGCCGGACATTAATAAAAATTCCAGCACGTTATCGAAGTTACCGGAATCGGAACAGTCGTCCTCGGCGATCGGGAACAGGCTGTCGATCGGACAGTCGTAATCATCACAGGCCACCATGCCCTGGCGCGCGGTCATCCAGTTCTTGTTGCCCAGCAGGGTGTTGATCTCACCGTTATGGCTCATGTAACGATTGGGCTGGGCACGGTCCCATGACGGGAATGTGTTGGTTGAAAAGCGCGAGTGCACCATAGCGATGTGCGAAGCGTAATCCGTGTCCTGCAGGTCCAGGTAAAAGGTTTTTACCTGCAGCGCATTGAGCATGCCTTTATAAATGATAATGCGCGGTGACAGCGAGCAGATATAAAAAAGCTTGGCCTGTGACAGGGTTTCGTCAGAACGGACCAGGTGGGTACTGCGCTTGCGAATCACATACAGCTGGCGTTCGAAATATTTTTCGTCCGCCCTGTTTTCTTCAGGAATAACGGCTTCAATATAAAGCTGGTAAATCGCCGGTTGTGCCTTGCGTGCGGTCGGGCCGATATCCGCACCATCGGTATCGACCGGCACTTCACGCCAGCCCAGGCACTTCTGCTTCTGTTCGGCAATAATTTTTTCAACGGCTTCGATACAGTACTTGCGCTGTTTAACATCGGTCGGCAAAAACACGTTGCCGACTGCGTACAAGCCGGCGGCCGGCAGCTCAACACCCAGGTCCTGTTTTGCCACTTTCACGCAGAAGTCATGCGGCATACCGGTCAATATACCGGCACCGTCGCCGGTGGTTGGCTCACAGCCACAGCCGCCACGGTGTTCCATGCGCTGCAGCATAATTTCAGCATCGACGACTATCTGATGACTGGGCTTGCCCTTGATATGGGCAACAAAGCCAACACCGCAGCTGTCTTTTTCAAAACGGGGATCATACAATCCCTGCTTTTCAGGAAAACCGTATTTCGTCTGTTCTTGCAATGTTGAGCTCATATCTAACCCGTAACCGTTCACACAGCAGTCGCTGTAATTTCTTTATTAATATCAGGTAATTAGCGCCGGAAACAGCAAGGCGTTCAAGTTTTACCGACTAGCCCTGAACAAATGATCCGCACTTCACGATCCGTAACCACAAATCACAGACAAGGCCGCCCATTTTAGCGAAAAACTGCCTTTTTGGAAAGCACGACTCACAGGAAAGCCGCTGCTGAAAAGCACCAGGGGGAAACTTTTTCAGCAGCGAAAAAGGCAAGGCCGGCAAAATCAGAAACAGGCGACGGTTTTTCTGTGCGAATAACCGTCTTTCTGGCTAAAAACAGCCGGCAAGCCCCTGGCAGGCAGGGCCATCACCCCTTTAGTTCAGCCGGCCAAACCAGCTCTCGAAAAACAGCTCGCCCTGCACTTCCAGCTGGTTTGCCAGGCGGGCAGTATCCGCCCTCAGCTGCTCGACACTGATGCCGTCCGTTTGCATGATTTCACCGATATGGCCGATAAACCATTTTTCCATGCCTTTGCGGGTTACTTCCGGATGAAACTGCAGCGCCAGCACATTTGACCCGTAGCTGAAGGCCTGGTTTTGATAGTTTTCCGTGGAGGCAAGCAATACCGCGTTATCCGGAAGATCAAAGGTTTCACCGTGCCAGTGCAGCATCGAGCAGTTACGGGCATCAAGGTAGCGTAGCGCCGACTGCTCTCCCGCCGCAGTCAGCTGCAACGGCAGCCAGCCGATTTCCTTGACCGGCCCCGAATACACCGCCGATCCCAGCGCGCGGGCAATCAGCTGTGCACCCAGGCAGATGCCCAGCGTGGGCTTATCCGCCGCAATACGCTGTTTTAACAGATTGATTTCTGTTTCAACAAAAGGAAACATGTCGCCATCATTGACGCTGATCGGCC
>JAJRTD010000351.1 GCA_024278435.1 Gammaproteobacteria bacterium
ACCTTGCCACGGCTGGAGAAGCACAGCAGCGTATCGTGGGTATTGGCAATAAATAATTTATCAATGAAGTCTTCGGTTTTCATTGAAGTGGCGGACTTGCCGCGACCACCGCGACGCTGGGTATTGTAGACGTCCAGCTGCTGCGACTTGGCATAACCTTCGTGGGAGAAGGTAACAACCACATCTTCCTCGGTAATCAGGTCTTCCATATTGAAGTCAAGCTCGTCTTCCATGATTTCGCTGCGACGCTCGTCCGCATAGTTGTCGCGGATCTCTTCCAGCTCTTCACGGATCACTTCCAGCAACCGTTCCGGGTTGGAAAGTATGTGAATAAGCTCTTTAATAACATCCAGTATCTGCTGGAATTCATTAACAATTTTATCCTGCTCGAGACCGGTCAGACGGTGCAGCTTGAGGTCAAGAATGGCCTGCGCCTGGACATCGGAAAGGTGGTAGCCATCGTCTTTCAGACCGTAACGCGGATCCAGGTTATCCGGCCGGGAAGCACTGATATCGGCATCCTCGCTGGCGCGTGACACCATGTCGATCACCATGCCCGGCGGCCAGACTTTCTTTATCAGCCCGGCCTTGGCATCTGCCGGATTGGCTGACTGCTTGATCAGCTCGATGACTTCATCAATGTTCGCCAGCGCTACGGCCAGGCCTTCCAATACATGGGCGCGGGCGCGGGCTTTGCGTAATTCGTAAATGGTGCGGCGGGTAACCACCTCGCGGCGATGACGCAGGAAAGCATCAAGAATCTGTTTCAGGTTAAGCAGTTGCGGCTGGCCATCAACCAGCGCCACCATGTTGATACCGAATGAACTCTGCATCGCGGTTTGCGAGTACAGGTTATTGAGAATCACGTCAGCCACATCGCCGCGCCTGATTTCCACCACGATGCGCATGCCGTCCTTGTCCGATTCATCACGCAGCGCAGAAATGCCTTCGATGCGCTTTTCCTTCACCAGCTCGGCAATACGCTCGATCAGACGCGCCTTGTTCACCTGGTAAGGGATCTCGGTAATGATGATCGACTGCTTGCCCTTTTTATCTTCAACAATCTCGGCACGCGAGCGCATGACCATGCGGCCACGGCCGGTCTTGTAGGCCTGGCGAATACCTTTAACACCGTTAATAAACGCTGCTGTCGGCAAATCCGGCGCCGGAATATACTGCATCAGCTCGTCGATGCTCAGCTCAGGATTGTCGATCAGCGCCAGGCAGGCCTTGATGACCTCTCCCAGGTTGTGCGGCGGCATATTGGTTGCCATGCCCACGGCGATACCCGAGGAGCCGTTGACCAGCATATTGGGGACCCGCGTCGGCATAACCGTTGGCTCGGATTCGGAGCCATCATAGTTTTCAACGAAGTCGACGGTTTCCTTGTCCAGGTCGGCCAGCAGTTCGTGGGCGATTTTAGACATGCGCACTTCGGTGTAACGCATGGCTGCCGGCGCATCACCATCAACCGAACCGAAGTTACCCTGGCCATCAACCAGCATGTAACGCAGGGAGAATGGCTGCGCCATACGCACAATAGTGTCGTAAACCGCAGTATCACCGTGCGGGTGATATTTACCAATCACGTCACCGACCACGCGGGCCGATTTTTTATAGGGTTTGTTATAGTCGTTGCCCAGTACGCTCATGGCGTAAAGCACACGGCGGTGGACGGGTTTCAGTCCATCGCGGACATCGGGGAGTGCGCGTCCGACGATCACGCTCATGGCGTAATCCAGATAGGACTGACGCATTTCGTCTTCGAGATTTACCGGGGATATTTCTTTTGCAAAATCTGCCATCGAGGCTGCCATTTAGGGTGAACGTAAATTTCCTGTTAAACGTGGTTCACTCAGGATCCAACGTATAAAAAAAGCGCATTAAAATGCGTCTTATAAAGCGCTCAATCCTAACACATTTTAGCCAGCCGGGGGCAGCCCGTTCGGCTGCTTATTGATGAATTTCCGGGAGTTTAAATCACCGTATTCTGCAGCAGAAAACACAGTTTTACAGTAGGTGCGAATAAATTATTCAGCATATCCATATGCTTCACTCGGCAACTGCTCCTGCGTTGCCCTACCATCTACATCCATGTAGAAGCCCTGCGGGGCTAACGTGAAAAAGCTTTTCCAGAAAGTTTTTTCGCACCTACCCGGCGTTCTGTTCCTGCGCTGAATAAGGTTTTAAGGCGGTACTGAGTGGCAATCAGTTGCCCGCCAGCAACTGCACAAGGTTGTTGCGCATAATGGCATAGTAAACCACCGGAATAACAATCAGGGTCAACACGGTAGATACCAGTAAACCGAAGATCAGCGAGATAGCCAGGCCACCGAAAATCGGGTCATCGATGATAAAGAAGCCACCGATCATGGCAGCAATACCGGTGAGCACAATTGGCTTGGCACGTACCGCAGCGGAGTTGATCACTGCCAGCTGGAAGTCCATACCTTCCCTGACCTGCTGGTTGATAAAGTCCACCAGCAATATCGAGTTACGCACGATAATCCCCGCCAGCGCGATCATGCCAATCATCGAGGTCGCGGTAAACTGGGCATCGAGCAGGGCATGGCCCGGCAGAATACCGATAATGGTCAGCGGAATCGGTGCCATAATGATCAGCGGCACCTTGTAGGAATGGAACTGCGCCACCACCAGCAGGTAGATCATCAGCAGGCCAACCGCATAGGCCGCGCCCATGTCACGGAAGGTTTCGTAGGTCACCTGCCATTCGCCGTCCCATTTCAGGCTGTACTCATAGGGGTTGTCCGGTTGCGTGGTATACCATTGTTTCGGTGCATTTTCCTGCACATTGAGCTTGCCGACAATATCAAACATGCCATACAGCGGGCTGTCGAGGTCACCGGCCATATCACCGGTGACATAGACCACGGGCAGCAGATCCTTGTGGTAGATGTTTTTCTCCCTCTCACCCTGGCGGATGCTCACCAGCTCACTCAAGGGCACCAGTTTGCCGGTCACCGAGCGTACCTGTAAGGCCATTACCTGCTCAAGATCGGCTTTATCCGCGTCGGCATATTCAACCCGTACCGGCACCGCGTATTTCAGGTTCTTGCCGTGCAAATAGGTCACGTCGGAACCATTCAGAACCGTGGTCAGTGCCTCGCCGACCACCTGTTGCGAAACACCCAGCCGGGCGGCACGCTGGCGGTCAATCACGATGGTGAGTTTCTCGCCGGGGTATTCCACGCTGTCATCTACATCGACCACGTTGTCGGTGGCTTCGAACACCTCACGCAGCTTTTTGGCCTGCTGGATCTGGCCTTCATAATCCAGCCCGTAAACCTCGGCCACAATCGGTGACATCACCGGCGGCCCCGGCGGCACTTCAACTATCTTTGCGTTGCCGTTATATTTCCTGGCAATGGCCTGCAGCG
Source organism: Gammaproteobacteria bacterium (assembly GCA_024278435.1). Lineage (GTDB taxonomy): Bacteria > Pseudomonadota > Gammaproteobacteria > SZUA-229 > SZUA-229. The sequence continues at coordinate 3,399 of JAJRTD010000351.1, forward strand.
GCTGGCGCACGGACAGCGCAATGTCATGGCTCTTGCGCTCACGCTGGTGCTTATCGATCAGGTTGACCTGGATATCACCGACATTGGCAGCTTCACGCAAATAGTACTGGCGAACCAGGCCGTTAAAGCTGATCGGCGCTGCAGTGCCGGCATAGATCTCATAATCGGTCACCTCGTCCAGGCTACCGATATAAAGGCCCATTTCATGCAGTACCCGGCTGGTCTGTTCAAGGCTGGTGCCTTCGGGCATATCCAGCACTACCTGGAACTCTCCCTTGTTGTCCGAGGGCAGCATTTTCAATACCACCACCTTGAACACGGTCAGCGATACAGCAGCGGAGATCAGCAGCAATATACCGGCCAGTAACAACCAGCGATTGCGGTTACCGTTTTTCGTACCCAGGAACGGCAGCATAATACGGCTGAAGAAACGGTTTAACGACGTTTCCTGAGCGGCCTCGGCTTCGACCTCCTCATGCTGCGTCCTGACCTTTGCCAGCATCACATTGGTCAGCCACGGGGTGAAGATAAAGGCCACGGCCAGCGAAGCCAGCATGCCCATGCTGGCATTAATCGGAATCGGGCTCATGTACGGCCCCATCAGGCCGGAAACAAAGGCCATCGGTAACAGCGCCGCGATCACGGTAAAAGTTGCCAGAATCGTCGGCCCACCGACTTCATCAACGGCCACCGGAATCAGCTCGGTGAGTTTCTGCTTGCCCAGCGCCATATGACGGTGAATATTCTCAACCACCACGATGGCATCATCCACCAGGATACCAATGGAAAAGATCAGGGCGAACAGGGATACCCGGTTCAGGGTAAAGCCATAGGCCCAGGAAGCAAACAGGGTGATTAACAGGGTCACTG
>JAJRTD010000352.1 GCA_024278435.1 Gammaproteobacteria bacterium
TAAACCGTAAAAAAAGGTTATACTACCCGCAAACAACGGTACGGCACCGCTTGTTCACTAACAACCAGAATATATTGCTGTAACCTTCGCCATACTATAACTATGCCACGCAAGTTTTTCCAACGATTTCTGCCTTCACCGCAAACAATCAAAGAAAACAAATCACTGTCCGTGTTTGGTAACTGGCTGCATGACCCGAATTTATGGCATTTAAACCGGCGTTCCGTTGCCGGTGCATTTGCCGTCGGCCTGTTTTTTGCCTGGATGCCGGTGCCTTTTCAAATGGCCCTGTCTGCCGGCGCCGCCATTTTTTTCAGAACCAACCTGCCAATCTCGGTTGCCCTGGTGTGGATTACCAACCCGGTGACCATTCCGCCGATGTTTTACTTTGCCTACCTGGTCGGCACCTGGATAATCGGTGAACCACCGGTAGACTTCAGCTTTAAGCTGACTCTCGACTGGCTGCTGAATGAACTGTCATCCAGCTGGCGCCCCTTTCTTGTAGGCTGCTTTACCGTTGCCTCCATCAGCAGCGTGGTGGGATATTTTTCCATTAACAACTTCTGGCGTTATTCAGTGATGAAACGCCGCGCAACAAAATCACACCTGAAAAAATAACCATGGTCTGGAAACCCCACGCAACCGTTGCTGCCGTTATCGAGCGTGACCATAAATTCCTGGTGGTTGAAGAACTGATTGCCGGCCGCAAGCTGTATAACCAGCCAGCAGGTCATCTCGACCCGGATGAAAGCCTGATCGACGCGGTTATCCGTGAAACCCGTGAAGAAACCGCCTGGTCATTCACCCCGGATGCGGTCACCGGCATCTACCTGTGGAAGCACCCGGATAACGGCGAGACTTTCCTGCGCGTGGCATTCTGCGGCAGCTGTAATGACCATGACCCCGATCAGGCGCTGGATGCCGGTATTTTACGGGCCTGCTGGAAAACACGTGATGAACTGTTAAGTCTCAGGACGCAATGGCGCAGCCCGATGCTTATGTCCTGTATCGATGACTACCTTGCCGGAAAACGCTATCCACTGGATATGCTGGCAAATATTTCATCATGAGCAAACAGAAAATCATTGTCGGCATGTCGGGTGGTGTTGATTCATCGGTTGCCGCGCTGTTGCTGATCGAACAGGGATACCAGGTAGAAGGCCTGTTTATGAAGAACTGGGAGGAAGACGATGATGACGACTATTGTGCCGCGGCTGTAGACCTGAAAGATGCCAGCAGCATCTGTGACAGCCTGGGCATCAGGCTGCACACCGTTAATTTCTCCAGTGAATACTGGGACAGGGTGTTCCAGCACTTTCTTGATGAATACAGGGCCGGGCGCACCCCCAATCCGGATATCCTGTGTAACAAAGAAATAAAGTTCCGCGCATTTCTGGATTACGCGCTGTCCCTGGGCGCCGACAAAATCGCCACCGGCCATTATGCGCGTACCCGAATACATAATAACAGGACACAGCTATTACGCGGCGTGGACAGCAACAAGGACCAGAGTTATTTCCTGCATGCGCTGAACCAGCACCAGCTTTCACATGCCCTGTTCCCCATCGGGGAGTTTGAGAAACCTTATATCCGTGAGCTGGCTGAAAAAAACAAGCTGGTCACCTTTGATAAAAAAGACAGCACCGGTATCTGCTTTATCGGTGAACGCCGCTTCAGTACCTTTCTCGAGCAATACCTGCCGGCTCAACCCGGAGAAATTCATAACGTCGACGGTGAACCGGTCGGCCGTCATAATGGCCTGATGTATTACACCCTGGGGCAACGCAAGGGGCTGGGTATCGGCGGGGTGAAACAGGGCGACGAGGAACCGTGGTATGTTGTCGACAAGGACCTGGAAAACAATATTTTGATTGTCGCCCAGGGGCATAATCACCCGGCCATGTTTCACAATACACTGCTGACTTCACAGCTCAACTGGATTGAAGAAAGCGAACCGGAAGCAGCCGTAATGCAGCAGGAGCTAAGCGCAAAAATACGTTACCGCCAGCAGGACCAGAAATGCCGGTTGATTAAACTTGACGGGCAGAAATACAAGGTCCATTTTGATGACAGGCAGCGCGCCATTACCCCCGGGCAGTCGGTGGTTTTTTATCATGGCGAGGTCTGTCTTGGCGGCGGGGTTATAGAAGCGATGAGTAATGAATAATAAAACGACAGTGAAATTACATGGTGCACAGTAAATTTGATCAGACCCTGGCACTGGCCGGTATTTACCAGGCAGCGTCACTGGTAAAACAAATTGCCAATACCGGCAAGGCCAATAATGCACAGGTGGAAGCCAGTATTGAAACCCTGTTTCGCTTCGATGCCAGCAGCGTTGAAGAGGTATACGGCAGTGTTGCCGGGGTGCTGCACGGGGTAAAAATCCTGCGCCAGCACCTGGCGGATAAATCGCACCGGGATATTGAAATTACCAAGTACGTTATTTCCCTGCTTATGCTGGAAAGAAAGTTATCCGCCAGGCCGGAGGTGCTGGAGGAAGTCAGCAACCGGCTGAATAAAATCGAGGCCCAGTTCGAGTTCTTTTCCCTGGGCCATGAAAACACCTTCACCAAGCTGGGTGAACTGTATAAAGACTGCATCAGTCCGCTGGGGCCGAAGATCATTGTCAGCGGCGAACAGCCGCATCTAAGCAACGAACACAATGCCAGCAGGGTCAGGGCCCTGCTGCTTGCCGGTATCCGCTCAGCGGTGCTGTGGCGCCAGTGCGGCGGCTCACGCTGGCAGTTCCTGTTCGGGCGCAAGGCCTATCTTGATGAGTGTGAGAAAATTCTTTCCCGGGTTTAAGGGCCGTGTTTTTTTCCTGTAAAGATAAAAGCGATTCACCATAGAGGCACAGAGGACACAGAGTTTTATTTTGTTAGTAGCGTCTGCGGCGCCACTAACAAATAAATGGCTTTTCTCTGCGCCCTCTGTGGTGAAAACAGCTTTTAAGGCAGCCTAACTAATCAGCACAAACGGGTACCGGTGGTGCCTGTGGTGTGGTTCCGAAGAAACTCCATTCCTCGGTAGCCCGGATATTAAAGGTATACGGGGTCTCTTTCGCCGCGATGTAGGTTCTTGGCCTGATACTGAATTCATCACTCTCCGGTTTGCAGGTAATGGTCAGTTGCAGTTCACCCTCACCTATTTCGGTAAAGCGTTTCTGCTGCAGGAAACGTCCGCAGATATCGCCGTTTTTAACCGGCAGGCCGGTTTTAGCATCAACATCACTGCCCGGCGTTCCACGGAACAGAATGCCCTCTTCGCGCTCATCAAAAGAGATAGTCGAACCGCATTCCGTCAGCAGGGTGGCCGGACCGGCCTTGTCACTGCCAATAAACGGATCCGTCCGGCTCCAGTAGAGCACGACATTACGCTTTACGCCGTTTGAATCGTCGGCTTCGA
>JAJRTD010000353.1 GCA_024278435.1 Gammaproteobacteria bacterium
ACAATTGCTGCTGGATGCAGATGAATATTTTTAGTTATTGCTGTCAACAGCGTAACAGGTGATGAATAAATGAATAACAAGTTAAAGAACAGCTTACTGATACTGACCATGTTAATGGCCGGCTTCTCTGTAAATACACTCCATGCCAGAACCATAAAAATAGCGACGCTTTCACCGGAAGGAACCTTCTGGATGAAGCAGATGCGTGCCGGCGCAAAAGAGATAAAAGAGCGAACCAATGGCAGAGTAAAATTCAAGTTTTACCCGGGTGGTGTCATGGGTAACGACGAGAACATCCTGAGAAAAATACGTATCGGCCAGTTACACGGTGGTGCCATTACAATTGGAAACCTGTCGGGCTCTACACCGGAAACAACCATCTATGGACTGCCGTTTTTGTTTTCAAGCCTGGAGGATGCCGATGAAATCAGGGAGAAATCTGACGCCGTACTAAGCAAGAAAATCGAAGACAACGGTTTTGTTAATTTCGGTTTCGCCCAGGGCGGTTTTACCTACATGATGTCGAGTGAACCGGTTCATAGCTTTGATGATTTGCGGCACAGAAAATCGTGGGTGCCGGAGAACAGTGATGTTGGCCTGGCGGTTTACCGCTATATCGGCATTACGCCGGTTTCGTTGCCGGTATCTGATGTACTGACCGGGCTACAGACAGGCTTGATTGATACGGTTATTACCTCGCCAATCGGCGCGCTTGCCCTGCAATGGCATACTCATTTTAAATATGTGGTTGACCTGCCGTTAAATTATTTAACCGCGACCATGGTTATCGATAAAAAAGTCTTTAACAAGCTGAGTGAGTCTGACCAGGAAATCGTTCGTGAGGTTATGACCGGGGTCTATAAAAAAATAGATGAACAAAACCGGGTTGATAATATTGCTGCACGTGAAGCGTTGATTAACAAAGGTGTAAAATTTATCAAGTTAAGTGATGCACAAAAAGCGGAGTGGTTTAAAGCCGGTGATTTTGTTATCAGTGAGATGATTAAAAAATATAAATATAACAAGGATATCTACAAGCTGGTGACCATTCATAAATCCGATGCACCGAAGCTGAATTAAGCGGCCGGCAAGTTTTTAACATGAGGGCCAGAGCGAATAAGATCATCCGGTTTATCAATCATCTTGAAGACTGGTTGCTTGTATTCATCCTGTCGGCGATGATTTTTCTCGCCATCTACCAGATAATTGCCAGGAACCTGTTCGGTGAAGGCCTGGTCTGGATTGACCCGGTATTAAGAACCCTGGTGTTATGGATTGCGCTGGCCGGTGCAGTTGTCGCCACCCGCACGGATAATCATATTCGTATCGATGTATTTTCACGCTACTTTCCCAAGGCCTGGCTGATCTATATCAAGCGCCTTGTTTACCTGTTTACCCTGTCGGTCTGCCTGTTAATCGCCTGGCATGCTGCACGTTTTGTCTATAGCGAATATGAGTACGGTACCATTGCGTTTTCCGGTATACCGTCCTGGATCACTGCGGTCATTATTCCCGTTGGCTTTTTCCTTATTGCTGCCCGATACTTTCTGCTGATATTTATACCACCTGCTGTCGAGCATGCTGAAGAGCCTGCTGTAAATGCCCCGACAGGGGGCGCTGAGCGTTAATCATGCTGACCACGCTGGCATTACTGTTGCTCGTTATTCTTGGTGTGCCTTTGTTTGCCATTATCGCCAGCAGTGCCCTTATTGGCTTTTACAGCGAGGAGATAGACCTGTCGGTTATTGCCATTGAAATCTACCGCATTGTTGATACCCCGGTGCTGCTGGCCATCCCGCTGTTTACCTTTGCCGGTTATATCCTGGGTGAGAGCAATGCATCACAAAGGCTGGTGCGCCTGACCGATGCCCTGCTTGGCTGGCTGCCCGGTGGCCTTGCGGTGGTCTCGCTGTTTGCCTGTGCGTTTTTTACCGCCTTGACCGGCGCTTCCGGGGCAACCATTATCGCCCTGGGTGCGATTTTATACCCTGCCATGAAACAGGCCGGCTATAACGAGCGTTTCAACCTTGGCCTGATTACCTCGTCCGGCAGCCTGGGCCTGCTGTTTCCGCCGTCAATTGCCCTGATCCTGTACGGTGTGATTGCGCAACAGATGGATCTTGATCAGTCGGTTGCCATTGACGACCTGTTTATCGCCGGCCTGCTGCCCGGCCTGCTGATGCTGGTGTTACTGGTTGCCTGGAGCATGCGTAAGAGCATCAAGGACAAAATACCGACCACGGCCTTTGATTCAAAAAAACTGCTGTCAGCGCTGCGTGAGTCCATCTGGGAAGTGCCGCTGCCTGTTCTGTTGATCGGTGGCATCTACAGCGGTTACTTTGCCGTATCCGAAGCGGCAGCCGTGGCCGTGATGTATGTGCTTATTATCGACGTGCTGGTGCTGCGCGAGGTGACGTTCAGGCAGCTGCCGGTGATCATGAGGGATTCAATGATACTGGTCGGCGGCGTGCTGATTATCCTGGCAGTGTCACTGGCTTCAACCAATTATTTAATCGACACCGAGGTACCGACCCGGCTGTTTGATTTTATTCGTGAACATATTGACAGCAAGCTGACCTTCCTGATCCTGCTGAATATCTTTTTGCTTGGACTGGGCATGATACTCGACGTGTTTTCGGCGCTGGTTATTATCGTGCCGTTGACGTTACCTATCGCTGTTGGATATGGTATTCACCCGATCCATTTCGGTATTATATTTCTCGCCAATATGCAGATCGGCTACTTTACACCGCCGGTAGGAATGAACCTGTTTATAGCCAGTTACCGCTTTAAAAAACCGATTACCGAACTGTACTATGCAACCATTCCCTTTATGCTGATCCTGTTTATCGCGGTGCTGATTATTACCTACTGGCCGGCTTTGACCATGACCCTGCTGGATATACGCCACGGTTAGGCGCTGTGGATTATGCTGCTTTCCAGTCATCGTATTTACTGTCCCTACTGCGGCGAAGGTATTTCAATTCTGATTGATGATTCCGCCAGTGAGCAGGATTACTATGAAGACTGTCCGGTTTGCTGCCGGCCAATCCGGGTGCAGCTGCTGGCAACCATTGACGGGGAATGTGAGCTGCAAATCAAACGCGATGACGAGTGATTTCTGTTTACTGTGACTGGCTGTATTGGTTAACACTGCAAAATAGAACGCTAAAAAGGTAGGTGTGAATTTATTCGCACAAAGATGCCAGATTATACGCTCGTTGTGCGAATGAAATATTCAGCCTATCCCTATGCTTCACTTGGTAACTGCTTCTGCGTTACCCTAACGTCTACATCCTTGTAGAAGCTCTGCGCGTCTTTTGCGTTCTTCGCGTACTAACAATTTTAAACCCCCGGCTTTCTGTTAACAGACAATTTCAGATGAGGAAAAATCCACCGTAAGATACTGTCTGAACCTGCTTTGTAAGCTGTCAGGCCAGACCCGGGTCAATGCAGGTTGGCGATCTGTATCAGGCTGCTACCGCATTAATGGCTATCGGGATCCGCCGCGGGCCGAAATTGCCCGCTTTTTCATCAAAACAGCCGGCAATGAGCGTGTTGCAATCGGGGCAATGCCCGTCTTTCGTCAGGCGGTAGTCGTTTATCTGGTACCAGTCA
>JAJRTD010000039.1 GCA_024278435.1 Gammaproteobacteria bacterium
CTGACCGGCAGTTCCAGCGCTTCCCCTGTCCATTGCGGGCGGGCAGCGGCAATCACCAGACACAGCCATGCCAGGGTGTATAGCAGCAGCGGCCAGCGCGCGGTTTTTCCGACAGCGGCCCCGTCGCTGTCAAAACGGTAGCGGTTCAGGTCGGGAACCCGCAGGGCGGCATCATTGCCCTGTTTGGCACGCGGAAGAATCAGCCGCAATAGAAAGGGCAGCGGCAGTACGGCAAAGATCCATGGCCAGACAAACGAGATCATGACGGCTTGCCCCCGGATTTTTTGTGTGATGCCAGCAGCCATGATTCACACAGTGCCATCAGGGTCTGCGGATCAAAGTCCGGTGTTTTATCGTCCGGCAGATAAGGTGCGCTGAGCAAGACCTTGCCGGTATCGCTTTGAAACCGGTGGCCGCCGGCGTTTTTGCCTGCACCGGTCGCATCAAGAAAAGCCAGCCAGTCTTCGCCGGTCAGGCCGGCTATGTTCTGCTGCGGGTAGTAAGTAATGCTGGCGCGGCGCAGAAGCACCGACAGGGCGCGAGCCAGTGCCAGTTTGTTCTGCGTTTCCCGGTAGTGTTGTTTTATGCTTTCGAATTCAGCGCGGATGTCACGTTTCAACTGCCGGCCTGCATGGATTTTCCGGACAATAACAAAAACCACAAACAGTAAAACCAGCAGCACCAGCAACAGCCACCAGCCGGGCGCCGGCGGCCACCACGAGACCGGCTCGGGCAGGTGAATGTCTTTTAAATTCAGGGTTTGCTGCTTCATTGTCTGTTGTCTAAAACGTTCGCACGTCTACCTGCGTTGCCGCTGCCGGGCAGAGCGAAACTGTGTTTTATTACTGGCCGGCAGGCCCATGCTCTGCTTCAGTTTTTGCAGCGCGTTATCGTCGGTTGATATCGTTATAAGATGGATACGGTGCTGGCGACAGAATTTTTCCAGCCGTAACTGTTGAGTTAAATAACGCTGATGGTATGCATCACGCGTTTTCCTGCTGGATGTCTGTATCTGCAGCTCGTTTACACCATCGGTTAATTTATAGGTTCCCGAGGGGGGCAGTGCGACTTCAAGCGGATCGACGATTTTGATTAAAACAATATCGTTATTGCGGGCAATGCTGGCAAGGTGGGAAAAGGCCTTTTCATCCATGCCCTGAAAATCACTGATCATAAATATCAGGCTGCCCGGGTGCGTTACCTTGCGCAGGCGGGAAACAGCGGATGCCATATTGCGTTCGCCGGCAGCCGCCCGGTTTTCTGTCGGTGCCAGGTCCGACCAGGCAGAGTGCTTGCTGCAGCGGCCGATAAAATCCAGTACCGCTGTTTTGCCGCGCCGCGGTTTCAGTTCAATGTGTTCATCGGCAGAAAAAATCAGCCCGCCAACCCGGTCACTGTTTTTAGCGGCGCTCCAGGCGATCAATGTGGCAATTTCAGCGGCAATCACCGCCTTGAATTTATTACGGGTGGCAAACATCATCGAGGCATTAAGGTCCAGCCATAGCAATACCGGTCTTTCCCTTTCTTCACGAAAAACCTTGGTATGGGCATTGCCGGTGCGCGCGGTTACCCGCCAGTCCATGTTACGGATGTCATCACCGGCCTGGTAGATGCGTGACTCATCAAACTCCATGCCGCGGCCCTTGAACGAGGACAAATAGGCGCCACCCTGTTGGGCGTGGATCTTGCTGCTGTCGAGTAATAACTGGTTGGCCTGCAGGCGAAGCTGGATCAGTGCCTGTGGACTGACACGGGTAATGCCTTCAGCTTGTTTGCTGTTACTGTTCATTTGTTTTTTTATCCACAGATGAACGCAGATAAACACAGATGGTTTTTATGTGTTTCTGCAGGTCCGTATAAGCTATCGCATGACGGGTAGCACGGGTGTTCGATCATTGCGCCATGCATTGCTGTGATGCTGTGCATATCATGCTTTCGCCTTACTGCCTGTGTCATCCTGAGCGGAACACAGTGGAGTCGAAGGATCTTACACCTGAAACCGATGCCTCTGCTTCGCTCAGAATGACACGAAATATATCTGTGTTTATCTGCGTTCATCTGTGGATGATGTTTTTTCGTCTTTATTAGGGAACCGCAACCCGTGCAATCAGCTGCTGGATAAAACTGTCGGGCGTAACGCCTTCGGCTTCGGCTTCATAACTTAATATCACGCGATGGCGCAGCACATCGCAGGCGATGGCCTGGATATCGTCGGGGCTGACGAAATCACGTTCATCCAGCCAGGCATGGGCGCGGGCACAACGGTCAAGGGCAATGGTGGCGCGTGGGCTGGCGCCGAATAATATCCAGTTTGCCAGGTCGTCGCCGTAAAGTGCGGGATCACGGGTTGCCAGTACCAGCTGCAGCAAGTATTCCTCAAGATTGTCTGCCATGTAGACATCAAGGATTTCGTTGCGCGCATCAAAAATGCTTTGCTGGCTGATTTTTTCAATGACAGCCGGTTCACTGGCAAGTGCTTTTGCCTCTTCCCGCGCCAGTTGCAGAATCTGTTTTTCGGCAGTCGCTTCGGGATAACCGATGCTGACATGCATCAGGAAACGGTCAAGCTGGGCTTCGGGCAGGGGATAGGTGCCTTCCTGTTCAATCGGGTTCTGGGTTGCCATTACCATAAACAGGCGGGGCAGCGGGTAGGTGACCTTGCCCACGGTGATCTGCCGTTCCGCCATGGCTTCCAGCAGGGCGGACTGAACCTTGGCCGGTGCACGGTTGATTTCATCTGCCAGTACCAGGTTGTGAAACAGCGGGCCCTGCTGAAAATGAAAGCTGCCTTCCTGCGGGCGGTACACTTCGGTACCGGTCAGGTCGGCGGGTAACAGGTCCGGAGTGAACTGGATGCGGTGAAAATCACTTTCAATACCGTCACTCAGTATTTTAATGGCCTTGGTCTTTGCCAGGCCGGGGGCGCCTTCCACCAGCAGGTGGCCATCGGCCAGCAGGGCAATCAGTAAGCGGTCAACCAGTTTTTCCTGGCCAATAATGTGATTTTGTACGTGCTGCTTGAGGGAAAGTATCGATTTCAGGTTAGACATGTTCAGTTTTCAGTCGGGTTTAAATTTTTCAGCAATTATGAGTGTTTTCAGTGAATGAAAGTTCACTCCCAAAAGGGAGGTATCTTATCGTTTCCTGTGGTGTAATATGTAGATTAATTCAGAATTATCAACATCAGGTGCCTCTGTTTTTTTGAGGATAATCGGGAAGTCGGTGAACCGCCATGCGGTAAATCCAACGCTGCCCCCGCAACGGTGATTGGTGAGAGTTGTTATACCACTTCGGGCATCTGCCCGAGGGAAGGAAACAGTTCAGGTATTTTAATATACACACCATAAGCCCGGAGACCGGCCTGATGAGTACATACAGAAGCTGCGGAGGGCGGCCGACTGGGTATGTTGCATCTGGCATTCATGCCACAATGCGTCGACCTCGTCTTCTTTATCTCCTCGTGCGGCTGTAGTTATGTTTCATTTTGTTAACCGACAGCACCGTGCATGTTTTATATACATCAACAATCAGTACGACAGTATTACTTTCTGCTTTGCATTCCTTTTTTGCAGATGCAGGCTGCCGCTGTGCACGCGCAGGAAGTGTCAAATCCGGAGGCAGGGAAGCAGTCGGGACTGCATGTACTGATTGATGAAGGTGAAATCGAGGATCGCCCGGGTGATATTGATAAATCGGTCACATCCTCGTTCTACACGGTGATTGAAGCAGACCGTTTTAGAAACAGTTTTGTCAGCCTTGATGAAGTACTGGAACAGGAAGTGGGTGTGCAGACACGTTCCAGTGGTGGTGAGGGCAGTCTGTCCACTGTAATCCTTCGCGGTGCTGCCAGCGAACAGGTGATTATTTACCTGGACGGGGTGCCGCTTAATGATGCTTCTGGCGGAGCCGTGGACTTAAGTCTGATCCCTCTGGATAATATCGAACGCATTGATGTTTATCGTGGTTCTACACCACTGGAACTGGGTAACCCTTCCATCGGTGGTGCGGTCAATATAATTACACGTGGCTCGGCAGGTGCATCTGATGCCGACAGTAATCGCATGAGCGCTACGCTGGCCAGTTTTCAGACATACAAGCTTAATGCTTCCAGCAAAATTTCGTCGAAAAAAAATGACTTTCTGCTAACCGGCAGTTACCTGAAAAGTCAGAATAACTTTCCTTATGTGAATGACAACGGCACCCAGTTAAATCCGGATGATGACCGTGTGGAAAAACGCAATAACGATGCGGTAAAGCATTTAACTGCGCTGGTTAACTGGAAACACCGTTTCAACAGTGAAACCAGTAGTGAGCTGCGTGTTGACCTGTCCGATCGCTACAAAGAGATACCCTCCATCAGTAACAGTCCGGAAGTGCAGACAAATCTCGATACCCGCCTTTATAACCTGCTGGCACAAATTAATGTCCTGCAATTCGGGCACAAGGATATCAATGCCAATATCAAATTGTTCGCCACTCATAAAAAGGAAGTTTTTGATGACTCACTGGCGCAACTCGGTTTTATTAACCAGCACTCCACCGCATTGACGCGCAAAGCCGGTACCCAGGTGTATGCTGAAATTGTCAGACCGAAAAGCCACTGGAAACTGCTGGCCGGTGCCAGTCGTGAGACTTACGATATCGATAATTCATTGGCCCTGGTGCAAAGTGATATCAATCGGCGGCAGCAGGGAGAGCTGTCCGCAGAAAACGTTTCATATTTTTACGAGCGGCGTTTTATCAGCAACCTGGTTTTACGTTACCAGCAGGTTGATGACAGGGTGGCAACAAAAACTGATGAGTTCGGTAAGGTCGTTCCCGGCTTTACTAAAAACTATCGACTACTAAGTCCGCAATTGGGGTTGAAATACCGCTTCAGCAGGCAGACTTTCGCCAGCGCCAACATCGGTCAGTATCATCGTGCCCCGTCTTTTCTGGAGCTGTTTGGAGGAAATGGCCTGTTACTGGGTAATGCAGATCTGTTACAGGAAACATCGATTAACACTGACGCCGGTTTTACCTACAAATGGTTTAAGCCCTGGCACTGGTTGCATAACGCGGAGCTTTATACCGGTGCGTTTTATAACCGGGTAAAAGATCTTATTGTTTATATCTATAACGGTCAGGGTGTAGGTGTGCCGAAGAATATTTCCGATGCAGTAATAAAAGGCGTGGAGTTAACACTCAAGGTGGCGCCTTCAAAACGCCACAATATCAGTGCGAATGTTTCATTGATAGACAGCATCAACGAATCAACAATTGGCAGTTTTAATGGCAAACAGCTTCCGGGGTATTACCGCCGCAGCCTAAGTCTGCGCTACGCATACAGTCTGCGGCACTGGGTATTCAGTGCTGAGGCGGATATAAAACGCAGTATGTATTACGATCGCAGTAACCTGCTGGCGGGTGATGACGTTAACCTGCTTAATCTTGGCGTGCGCTATTTGTATAAACAATCGACGCTGGACTTTCGTTTCAACAACATGCTGGATGAAAATATACGCTATTTCAGGAATCGCCCGACACCGGGTCGTAACCTTTCATTAACCTACAGTTCTACTTTTTAGGGTAACGCCATGAGCACGAACAGGATAAACAGGCTTGTCACCAATTTTATACATCTGCTATTGCTGCTTGGATTTGTACTGGCGGGTGGCTGCTCGCAGACCAGTACCGACAAGGTTGCTGAAAAAGATCCTCCATCTGTACCGGCTGTGCCAGACAGTGATTACATTACAGTGGGTATGCCGATAACTGGTTTTGTCCCGCTGAAAGCTGCAATCGTTACAGCAGACGCGAATTACATAAGCGGTGCACACAGTATTATTACTGGCGACAGCAATGGTCGTTTTACCGCTCTGAATGATCTTCAGGCTGTGTCTGGTGCCGATCTTGCCATTGCCGTAAATGGTGACAGTTTTTACCGTATTGAAAGGTTATACAGCGGTAATAACGTTGCCCGATTTTCTTTTAGCAATCCACAAATACCACAATGGCAGTACTCCACCAACGATACTACTTCTGCGGTGCAGAGTAATCCCTATGCCATGGTCTTTGTCAACGAGAGCAAGGCCTATGTCTTGCGCTACGACAGCACGAAAGTATGGATTGTAAACCCTTCTGCTGCTACTGCAGCTGATTTTAAACTCGGAGAGCTTGATCTGTCTGCCTATGGTGGTGCGGATGGTATTCCCGATATGGGAGCAGCGGTGATTGCCGGCGGCAAACTATTTATCGCGCTGCAACGTCTTGAGAATAACCGGCTTGATGTCAGCACCAATGGTTACCTCGCGATTTTTGATATTACTACCGATATGGAAATTGATGCTGGTATCAGTGGCGACAACCTTAAGGGGGTTCCACTGAATCTTCGAAATCCCGTACAGCTGGTTTATGAAGCTACGAGCAACAGTATTTTTGTGCAGGCTGCAGGTAGTTTTTTTCCGCAGGAGTTTACCGGTGGTATTGAAACGATTGATGTTGACAGTTACGCAACAAAGGTAGTGTTTGATGATAACAGCACTTACGGGCAGGTCACCGCAGTCATGCCGTTGTCGCAGGATGTTGTGTACTTTATCGGTTATCGTTCCTATGACAATCAGAGCCTGTACGTCATGAGTCTACTAGATGACCGTATTCTGCCAACAAAGGTTGCCAGTCTTGCCCAAAGCCTGGTCAGTACCCTGGCACGGGATAAACAGGGGCTGCTATGGGTTGGCGACTCTGCGCGTGCCAGTGTGCATATTATTGACCCGGCTACCGGCGATGAGATTGCCGAGGTATCAACCGGCCTGAACCCATTGCAAATAGTTTTTGCTCCCTAACGGGAAAATCCACTGCGTTATACCGCTTAAATTCAAGAAAACGAGGAGTTAAATATGAGAAAAAAAGCCATTCTGAAAAATCATGTGCATGCCGCTATCCTGTCGGCTATGTTGTTATCCGCATCTGCCTATGCAGGGCCCTACGCACCAGCCGCGGGAGAGCCCGGTTCCACGGCGATTGATATGAATGACCCGGCTATTAGTTCCTGGGCGACGGGCTATGTTGATTACATTGCCGGAGCAAACCTGGATGCAGCCTGGATGACACCAGAACGGGCACTGGGAGCGGCACAGGGTACGTCTGGTGATGTCGTCAGCCTCGGTACCGGCGGGCGCATTACCCTGACCTTTGCCGACCCGATTGCCAATGGCGCGGGTTATGACTTTGCTGTGTTCGAAAACAGTTTCAGTGACACATTTCTTGAGTTGGCACAAGTCGAGGTTTCATCGGACGGCATTAACTTTTTTGGATTTGACAGTTATTCATTAACGCCGGACCCAGTGAATGCTTTTGGCACGATTGATCCAACCAATATTGACGGCCTGGCCGGCAAGTACCGCCAGGGCTGGGGTACGCCGTTTGATCTGGATGTATTCAGCAGTATTGCCGGGCTTGATCTGGGCGCGGTCAGCTATGTGCGTCTGCTTGATGTAGTTGGTGACGGCAACACGCTGGATACAAACGGTAACCCGATTTACGACCCTTATCAGACTACCGGAAGCGCAGGTTTTGACCTGGATGCTATAGGCGTGATGAACAGTACTTCTACTGTGGTGCCATTACCGGCCAGTATCTGGTTATTTGCCAGCGGCCTGGTGGGTTTGCTCACTCTGCGTAAAAAAAATATCTGAAAAATACGATCTGGAATACATATTTTAAAACATATAACTTAAAACTTTAAAAAGGTAATTAAAATGAAAACTAAACTTTCTCTGACATTATTCACGATTGCTTCTATTGCTGCGGCTTCTGCAAATGCAGCGGTGGCTACCTTTGATGATCTCACGTTGCCACAGGACTCATATTTTGCACCGGGTGTGGCGACTACTTTTAATAGTGGCGCCGGTGAATTCACCTATAATTTTACCGATTACGGTTATGGTTGCTGTTGGAGTGGTTTTACCTACTCCAGTACCACTGATACGA
>JAJRTD010000040.1 GCA_024278435.1 Gammaproteobacteria bacterium
GGAGATCTTTCTGCGTGAGCTGATTTCCAATGCCTCTGATGCCTGTGACAAATTACGCTTTGAGGCACTGAGCGATGACAGCCTGTATGAAGGTGATTCGGAGCTGTCAATCGTGGTCGAATATGATGACACCGCCAATACCGTCACCATAACCGATAACGGTATCGGCATGTCCCGCCAGGAAGTGATTGATAATATTGGTACCATTGCCAGTTCCGGTACCCGTAAGTTCCTTGATGCACTGACCGGTGACCAGGCCAAAGACGCACAGATGATTGGCCAGTTCGGGGTTGGTTTTTACTCAAGCTTTATTGTTGCTGACAAAGTGATACTGGAGACCCGTCGCGCGGGTGATCCTGCCGATGCAGCGGTGCGCTGGGAGTCTGATGGCGAGGGCAGTTTCTCGCTGGAAAACATCGAAAAAGCCGGGCGCGGCACCAAAGTTGTTCTGCACCTGAAAGATTATGAATCCGAGTTTGCCAATGAACATCGTCTGAAAAACATCATCAAGCAGTATTCTGACCATATTTCTATCCCGGTACTGATGCGCGAGCACGAGCTGGATGAAGAAGGCAAGCCGAAAAAAGACGATGACGGTAACGTTATCAGCAAACTGGAGCGGGTGAATACCGCCGCTGCACTGTGGGCACGCGATAAAAGTGACATCAGCGAGGAAGAATACAAGGAATTCTACAAGCATGTCAGCATCGACTTTACCGACCCGCTGGCCTGGATCCACTCCAAAGTGGAAGGCAATCAAAGTTATACCTCGCTGTTCTACATACCGACAAACCCGCCATTTGACCTGTTTGACCGGGACCATAAACGCGGCGTCAAACTGTACGTGAAACGGATTTTTATTATGGATGATGCCGAGCACCTGATGCCCAACTACCTGCGCTTTATCCGGGGCATCGTGGACTCTGACGACCTGCCGTTGAATGTTTCCCGTGAAATCCTGCAGCAGAACAAGGTTATTGACCGCATCCGCGGGGCTTCAGTGAAGAAAATACTGGGCCTGCTGGAATCAATGAAAAAGAATGACAGTGAAAAATACACCACATTCTGGAAAGCATTTGGCCAGGTATTGAAAGAAGGTCCGATTGAAGATGCGGCCAACAAGGAACGTATTGCCAAACTGCTGTTGTTTGCCAGCACCCACAATGACAGTGATGAGCAGAATGTGTCGCTGGAAGACTATGTTTCCCGCATGAAAGAAGGCCAGGACAAGATTTATTACATTATCGCGGATAATTACACCGCGGCCAAAAACAGCCCGCACCTGGAAGTGTTAAGGAAAAAAGGCATCGAAGTGTTGCTGCTCAGCGACCGGGTTGATGAATGGCTGATGTCACACCTGACCGAATTCGACGGCAAGAAACTGCAGTCGGTGGCCCGCGGTACGCTGGATATTGATGAGGAAGAGGACAAGAAAGCGCTGGAAGAAGCTGAAAAATCACTGGCATCCGTGCTTGAGCATGCGAAGAAAGTACTGGGTGACAGGGTTAAGGAGATTCGCCTGTCAAAACGGCTGACCGATTCACCCTCCTGCCTGGTATTGAACGAGCATGACATGAGTGTGCAGATGCAGCAGATTATGGAAGCAGCGGGACAGTATGTACCCAAAGCAGAGCCGGTGCTGGAATTGAACCCGGATCATGGCCTGGTGAAAAAGCTCAGTGAAATCGACAATGATGCGGTTTTTGATGATTATGTATACCTGTTGTTCGAACAGGCGCAGCTGGCAGCGGGTGCCCCGCTGGATGATGCCGCCGGTTTTGTTAAACGGGTAAACAAACTGCTTGATGTTTAATCGCTGACGCTGCTTAGCATGGCAACGCAAAAGCGCTGCTGTTGCTGATCCCGATACCACTGCAACCCTGCAAGCCCGGCTTGCAGGGTTTTTTGTTTTTCAGCGTGTATTTCAGGCTAAAGCGATTTATACTTCATGAAATTTTATTTATCTGCCAGAAATGTCATGAATTCAGTTAAGTTGTTGATTATTTTGTTTGTATTCAGTCTTTTGCCGGCCGTTGTTCAGGCCGCTGATGAATATAATGCCGATGTGCGCTACCTGTATGTGCAAAAAGGGCAGACCCTGCACAATATCATCAAGCGCCTGTATCCCGAGCGCAGAAAAGAATGGCCGCAGATCACCAGTGATATTGTACGCCTGAATCCGCATGCCTTTATCAATAACGACCCCACCAGGATGAAAGCCGATGTCCGACTGACCTTGCCGGAAAAAGTGGTGGTGCGCTCGGTACCGGCCAAACCGGCTAAACGAAAACAGGTGGGTATTGTTGCCGAGAGCCGGGGCAGTGTTATCGCTGTTGATAAGCGCAAGGTGTCGCGCAAGTTGATTAAAAGCTCAGCGGTCTATCTGGGTGACAAGGTGGTTACCGGTGAGGATGGTTTTGTGCGCCTGCATATGATTGATGAAGCGATCCTTGATCTGCGCTGTTTCAGTATTATGGTGATTGAAGAGTATGCCCTGAACAAAACCAGTCGCCGCAGTATTCTGAACCTGTTGCAGGGCAGCCTGAAAAAAGTGACCGGCCAGATCGGAAAAATGGCGGAAGATGTCTACGAGCTTAAAACACCGGTTGCCAGCGTTGGTGTTCGTGGCACAGAATACGCTCTGCGGGTTTACCAGTCAAAAGGCTGTGGCGGAACCGTGGATGCGGATGACGGTTTCTACCTTGAAGTGATCAAGGGACTGGTCGATGTGCACAATAGTGCTGGCAGTGAGGTCATTGCCAGGGGTGAAACCGCCTATGTCTCGCTGCCAAAAACAGCGCCCAGAAAAGTGAAAGTAAAACCGGGTATTATCAAACCCGTCGAAAAACCGGTAGTGCAGCCAGAACTGAAACCGGAGCCGGAAGAGGAAAGCTCCAGCCTGTGGTGGTGGCTGCTGGGTATTGCCGGTATTGCCCTGCTGATTTAACCGCTCTCTTCAGCGCAGGCAGTCAATTGTAATGACAGACGATGCAACAATTCGCATAGACAAATGGTTATGGACATCACGTTTTTTCAAAACCCGGCCGTTGGCAAGCGCCGCGGTCAATGGCGGTAAAGTTCACCTCA
>JAJRTD010000354.1 GCA_024278435.1 Gammaproteobacteria bacterium
CTGGTTTCAATGACCGGCATGCCTTTGGGTTCCAGCGCCATGCCACACTTGGGGCAGCTGCCCGGCCCTTGCTGCTCGATTTCGGGATGCATGGGGCAGGTATAAATAGTTGGACTCAGGCTGCAGCTGTCATCCGGGCAATAGTTTTCTACTGCCGCAACTGACTGAGCATCCTTTTCGGATAATATTTTTTCAGGGGATGTTTTGAATTTATCCTCGCAGTGCTGACTGCAAAAATAATAATCGTGATCTTTATAGGAAAAATGAAAATCGCTGTCTGTAGTGACGGCCATGCCGCAGACTGGATCTTTTAAGGCTGTTTCAACAGGCGACACATCAGAGGCGCTGTCGCTGGTATATTTTTCGGGGTTGGCACTGAATCTGGTAAGGCAGCTGTTGCTGCAGAAGTAATAATCGTCATCACCAGAATGAATATGATATTCACTCTCTTCTGACACTGACATACCACAAACCGGATCAGATAGATCTTTCATCAGACATGCCCCTTTATTCAATATAATGAATCACATATAGATTACTACTCTGAAAATGAAAAGAACGCTTAGTTCCGGATAGATCCAGGAATATCCGGCTATGTTAACAACATAGCCGGTAACCTGTAAAAAAACTACCGAATCAGTGGATAACCCCACTCATCGGTCATTGTCGGGTGATCGGTTGCCAGCATTTCCAGCAACCGGCCCATAACTCTCAGGTTCTCCAGTATCTCTTCATTCGAAATAGTGGAAATCTCTGCATTATGTTTATTCAGGGTGACAAGAATTTCTTTTGCCAGTTTTTTGTGCTCACGTCGCGCTTTCCATGCTTCTTCCTGTGATAATTTTCCGCTTTGCGCCTGCTCAAAAGCAGCTTCACACTGATCAAGTTTTTTGTGCAATGCATCATTGTGCAATTCACCATGGCCAGCATATACCGCACCGCTAAAAAAGACACATGTTGTTAGTACAACAGCAGCCAGTAAGCTTTCTGTTGATGTTTTCATAATTTACCCTCCACAAATTTATAGTTTTACCTGTTAATTAAACAAGTCACTAACTTAGACGGATGGTTTTATGTTTTATTCCCTAACTGCCTGTTTTTATTAAATCCGGCAATCTTGTAAAAAAAGAACATCCCTGTTCAGTAACCATGCCGAGCATGGCAGGAGTCTTCCTGTCTTTTTACTTGCCGAATGTTTCTCTGAGATAAGAGATTACGGCTTTTATACCTTCAGCATCCAGATTGGGGTTGCCGCCTTTCGGTGGCATAGCCATTGGCGAGCCAGGGCTCTGGAAACCATTGGTAATATGGTCAATCAGCACATCATCCGGTTTTGATAAAGGACCGGTGCTGCTGGTAAAGTCAGGCGTACCCGGAAAAGCACCGGTACCGTCATTGCCATGACAGGCGCTACAGGTACCGTGGAAAATTTCCTTGCCAGACATGCTGCCTGTTGCCGGTACTACCGCCATCGTTGTAGAAGACGGTTTCACTGCCTTGGTATTGGAACCCTGCAGGAAGGTAATCACATCCCGGGTTTCCTGTCCGGTCAGACCGGCACGCATACGCATGTGGAACGCGGTTGATATCCACTGGTCATCACGCAGCTCTTTCGGGCCACGAATATTATGGCAACGTCCGCAGTTTTCCGCCCATACTTTTGAGCCATTAGTGAAGTTGCCTGCCTCAGGATAATCCGCTGCAAATGTCGATGCACTGTAACTAACGGTCAGCAGTAACAAGCTGGCACCGCTTAACTTCACTGCCTGTTCACAAATTTTGTTTATTCTGTTTTTCATTATCGTCTCCTAGAAACCGTAAGCTAATTGCGTCAGCAATCTGTCATTATCGGCCATTGAATCAGCTACTTCGCCTTTATTGAATTCATACGAAACTTTCGCAATAAAGTTGTTTGATATCAGGTAATTGACACTCAAGGCAGTCTGCTTCTGGTCCCGCATTATACCCGGTGCATCAAAGTCGCCGTAACGGGCAACACCTTCCCACTTGGTACCCGGCAGACGATAGGCAAACTGTGCATAAACCGCTTCCCACGTACCGCCTTCACCGGCAGTAATGCCTGTTGTCGCTTCGCCAATGTCGGTCTTTATGTATTCACCACGCAGACTCATATTACCGCTGAACCAGACAAAATCGGCACCGGTAACTTCGTAGCTACGCAAACTTTCGCCCGAAAACTCTGTACCGGGCTCCAAACCCGGGGTTGGCGGATCGACATCATTATTTTCCAGCACGGTGACGGCGGCCTTACCGCCGGCATAAGACACACCGATTTCAAGTGATGAAACCGGCAGTATGGCAAAACGACCACCATAGGTTTTCTTTCCATCACGATCCGCGCCAAAACCTTCGGCAGCAATACCGTCCAGTTCGAAATCTGCCTCATCCTCTGTTTCTGACTTAAGCTCAGGTCCGTTGGATGCGTAAATCGCATAGTTGGTGCGAATGCCACCGATCGGGAAACCACCACGTACCTGTAAGCCCATGTCCGCTATCGGGGCGGCACCGTCATGACCAAAACCGGGAGGAGCCGAAACCATTTTATTGACCCAGGACGGGTGCAGGTTCTGCCTGAACTGTCCAATCGGGCTTAAAAATTTACCGGCAACAATGACAGCGTAATCGCTGACAAACCAGTCAATGGTCATGTAGCCCAGGTCGGTTTTGGTCTCGCCATTTTCCATCACCTGCATTTCAACCTCGGCTTCCAGCATCACGACATCACGATACTGGTAGTGGAAAATCGGTGAAAAGGAACCGATAGAGAAGCTGCTGTCACCATTTTGCGGATCAATATATTTTACATCGGCAAAACCGGCCATGTGCACCAGGGTATTCGGGTTTTTCCATTCAGCGGCCTGCTGAACTTCTGAGCTCAAGGCGGTTACCTGGCCTTGCAGCGCATCAATCTGTTTCTGTAAATCAGCTTCAGTCGCCTGTGAAACCGATGTCACCACCGGTAATGCAAGAGACAGCGCTGTTACCAGGGCTTTTCTCTTGAATGCGAGACATGAATTATTCATTGTCATCACTCC
>JAJRTD010000041.1 GCA_024278435.1 Gammaproteobacteria bacterium
ATCACGGCGTCTTGCTACAGCAACCAGGCCCAGCAGGCCGGAACCGAATAACCAGACAGCGGCCGGTACCGGCACCACGGACACGCCGGAAACGCGCACCACCAGGTCGTTATAGTCACGGTCACCCAGGGTTTTCAGATCCTCCCAGCCCAGTACATAGTCACCGGCATATTCACCCTCGGTAATCAACCAGCTCACCATATGATCCTTTGCACCGGAGCAGTAGAACCAGCCGCAATACTCATTATCTGCCGGATTGGAACTGAACAGCGGTGAGCCGCTGGGATCCAGGCCAAAGCGGAACGGTGAACCTGAATCGGCGACGGTAAAACTGTTGCTCTGCCCTTCCATACGCGGCACATAAAGCAGTTCGGTAAAGTCATCGTTGCTGTCGATAAAACCAAAACGCTGCGAGTAACCGGCATATTTGGCAACCGCCGTTACTGTGACCTTGGCGGCAGTTACGTTCCAGTACTGATCCATGTCATCATCAATACGCTGCAGACTGGACAGGCCAAACTCGGTATCGAGGATACCGCCAGTCCCGAGCAGGTTGGGTTCATACTTGCTGGGGAAAACAAGGGTGTTGGCCAGTGACATCTGGCTGAATAAAACAGCAACCAGCAGGGTTAATAGTTTCAGGTTCTTCATGATGCTTCTTTCCATTTTTCAGATTTACAATCAGGATAACCAATGCAATCTTGATGCCAGCTTTTTAATGCTGTAAAAACAGTAACATAAACATAAGCACATAAGAACATACTGTTAAAGATCCCGAATATAGTCGGCATTTATTACACTTTAAAAGATGTATGACCAAATATTAACCATGCAACGGACTGCCACCAATACCATTGACAGCCTCAATAAAAACACGCACTATCAGGTCATGATAAATCTCATTAGCACGATTGCTGCCATGACAGTCACCGCACGTCTCCACTGGAAACGCGCGCATGACTCCGTGCATTGGCCTTTTGTTTTTTTATCATAGTTAGAATAACGAACTGATTTCACAAAAGGCCGCTGCTAACCCAGCGGCCTTTTTTATGCCCAGGGATGGGCGGTATGTCGCAAGGAGCCAGGGATGGCGGTGCGACGCATGCCCAGGGATGGGCGGTATGTCGCAAGGAGCCAGGGATGGCGGTGCGACGCATGCCCAGGGATGGGCGGGCAGATAACCGCTCCATGCAATATCCACACTTCCACCATCCGTGGTGGTCGTATGTTGCAAGGAGCCGGAGACAATAGTACGTAAATATCCCGTTTGTTTATACAGGAAGCAAGAGGAAGAAAATAATGTCAGTACCGATATCCTATATCTCGGTCATTTTAATATGGAGCACCACACCACTGGCCATTCAATGGAGCGGTCATGATGTGGGTTTTCAGTTTGGTGTCGCCGCCCGCATGTTTATTGGCCTGATTGCCTTAAGCCTGCTGCTGCGCGTTATGAAAATAGAATTTCCCTGGCATGAAAAAGCACGACGGGTTTACCTGGTCAGCGGCCTCACCCTGTATGTCGCCATGAGTTTTGTTTACTGGGCCGCACAGTCTATTCCCAGCGGATGGATTTCCGTGGTCTTCGGTTTATCGCCAATCATGACCAGCGTCATGGCCAGCCTGATATTAAAAGACGCCCGCCTTTCCGGCGCCCGTCTGTCAGGTATGGTGCTTGGCTTTGTCGGCTTGATTGTGGTCTTTATTGAAGGCATGACCATTTCAACCGCCGCCCTGCTGGGACTGACCGCCGTTGTTATCAGTGCCGCCACCCAGTCGCTGGGATCGGTGCTGATCAAACAGCAGCAGCCGGATTTTCACCCGATCGCTATCACTGCCGGCAGCCTTGTGGTGTCATTACCGCTGTTTGTGCTGAACGTGATGCTATCCGGCGGCTGGCCCGAAAGCCTGCCGCTGAAACCGGCACTGGCGATTCTCTACCTGGCTTTACTTGGCTCGGCTATCGGCTTTCCGCTGTACTTTTATCTGCTGAAAAAACTGAAGCCGGAACGGGTTGCCATCGTTACCCTGATAACACCGGTAACGGCATTATTGCTGGGTGCCTTGCTCAATGGTGAAACCATCAGTACGAAAGTCTGGCTGGGAACCTCACTGATCCTGGGAGGGCTGGCAATTTATGAATACGGCAAGTACCTGCCGCATGTGAAAAAATGGAAGATACGCTGGTTGCAGCGGCCGCTTTAGCGACTACTTCGAAAAACCGGCGAAAAACCGGGGACAGACCACGGTTTTCTCATATCGTCTCCAACTTCCTCTGCCACCAGATTGATCAAGTGTCATGAAAACCGTGGTCTGTCCCCTATTAAGGTCCTATTAAGGTCAAGCGCCTAGTTGAACCTGTAATCCAGCATTACCCAGATCTTGGTTACATCTACATCCGTAGCAAGGGGGTCTCCGCCATTTTTTGTGCTGGTCTCATCTCCACTATATAAAGCAGCCTTGATCAGACCAGTAAGATTTTTGACACGAGGGATCGAGTTTTTATAAAGCAAATCAATTTCTGAACCATAGTTGATACTGTCAACATCACTGGAATAATCATGATAGATAAGTTTGGCAATACCAAAGCTTTTTGATTTATAACCCAGCATCACGTTCATATCGACAAGACCCTGGTCCGGTGTTGCCAGGAAGCGGTCGGCCCAACCATTCTGTCCATGCAGGGTAGCCAGCGGTGTAACAAAGGCGGTTTTATTATCATTGCCGTTTGTTCCACTTAATACTTCATAGCGCAGGCCGGCGAGGAAACCCGTCATGTTCGCAGCCAGCTGAAGGTTCATATAATCAGCATCGGCATCGGGTTTTCCAAGGCTGGCGGTCTCCATGCTGGCATTCCCCTGCAGGGCGTATTCCACACGGTAATCCAGTTTGGTACCACCGGACAGTGCTGTTTTTCCGGTAAAAGCCAGACCGTAGGTATCATTCAAAGAGCCAATCAGGTAGCCATAAGCGGTTATATTCAACGCCTTCATAGCCTTATAGTCAGCGTGCAACAGTACCGTGCTGGTCTGAAAGCTGTTGCTGTCAGCGGCTTTAACGGTGTTTACCTGGGTAACATAAGCCGCCAGAAAATTCAGGTTTTCAACGGAATCATTCACTAATGCGTAGGCATTAAATGACTGCGGCATCTGGCGCCAGTTTACCGAACCGACAAAACGCTGGTTGTCCAGGTTGACAATCTGGCGACCTGCCCGGAACAGTGTTTTGCCCATTTTTACGTCAAGGTAGGACTGTGTCAGACGGGTCTGTTCCGGGTCGGCAACCACCGAGTGTCCGATCCGGCCGTTATTGGTACTGTTGTAATTATCATTGGCATTGTGCACATCGGTCATTTCTGCATAACCGGAAAGCCAGTCTGTACCAAACAGGTCGGTATTGACGCCAATCACCAGGCGGTTGGTCACCGCGTTAGCATTCGACTTCGGGTTGTCCTCATCAACCATTTCATATCGCGGGCGAAGCTCACCTTTCACCTTGATATTATCCATTATCGGAAATCCGCCCTCATCCGCATAGGCAGAAACAGTTCCCAAACTTAATAATATGACTGAAGCCAGAGATGTTTTTAGCAGGTTTTTCATTGATCAATACCTTAAAGATGAAATAAACAGGAAAATTAAATACCTGCAATATCGTAATGAAAAAAATCCGCTTAGATATGATCCATATCAAGTAATTAACTATATTCAAATAAACTGTTTTATATTGACTATTAAACCGGGTTAAAACATTTCACCGCTGCGTAATAAAACTTTTTTATATTGGCAAATTCTTATGTTCTAACAGTCTTTTTTACTGAAATATTAAGTCACGGAAATCATTATAAAAAGCCAACTTATCCACAGCTTTTCCGAAACTCCTCCACCGTGATATACACAATATATAGTGCTTGACTTCATCCCCGACCACACCCTATAGTATCCAGCATAAAAACAGCGGTACCAGAACAACAAGCAAACCATGCAGGACGGGCAATGC